>JBCCGX010000066.1:0-17447 GCA_039029035.1 Acidobacteriota bacterium
ACCTGGAGGCGGTGGCACCGTGGGAAGGTCTGTACTACCCGCCGACGGACGCCGATGAGTTCCTCAGCATGGAGACCGCCTTGATCGGCATGATCGAGGACATTCCGCAGCGCGTCGCGACGTTGACCCGGGAGCTCGAGAGCCTGGCCCTCGACGATGCTGGTCGAGAGATGCTCGACAACATGGATTTCTACTTCCAGGGAATCCGCGTCAGCGTCGCTTCGGAGCTTGACAAGCTCAAGGCGCAGTTGGAGGGCTTCAAGAACGCCGGGGCCGAGCGCTCTTTGAGTTTCGAGGATCGTGCCTTCACCTGTGAGATCTCAGCCGATCTGAAAGGCAAGTACACCAGCTCGATCATGGGCGCCGCGGCCAGCCTGATCGCCGAAGGTCTGTGGACCGGCATCGAGATCGAGCCCATTCTCTTCCCGGAGAAAGCCGAGGAGTTCGATCGCAACGAGAAGCTGGTGGAGGCCCTCAGCGAAGTGACCGAGAGCATCAGCACTTTCCTCGATCAAGTGCCGGCGGTGGAGCTGATCGCCAGCTGGACGGACGAGCGGCGGGTCGATCAATACGCCTTGTCACCGTTCTACACGTTGCTGGGCAATCTGGGCAATCTGATGCAGGTCTCGAGTCGCCGGGCCCTCTACTCCGGGGATTATCACCAGATTCGCCAGCGTGAGGGCCAGCTGAACACCCGCATCATCGAGCTCAACATGCTCCACAATATGACCTGGGGCACGGTACCCGAAGCGGCGCAGTCTGATCGCACGGCGGTCTATGGCGCGATGATTGCCAAGGCGACCGAGCTGGTGGCGATCCTCGATGTCGACATCCTCAAGAAGCTGGTTGGCGAGGGGGTGGTCAAAGACCTGCAGTTCATCGTCACCATGGAGAAGGAGGACGAGTCCGCCGGTCGCAGTGGCGACGAAGCGCGTCGCCAGGCCCGTCGCGACAAGCTATCCGAGACCCTGCAGCCCCTCATCCCGCTGCTCTACGACGAAGATCTGAAGACCTTTCTCGAGCTGCTGCTCGGCTCGGTGCTCAAGCGGGCCTCCCTGGCAGTGAAGCGGACAGCGCCTTCAGCGCCCACGCCTGCCCCCACTGTGCCCGCGCAGCCGGCCGCCGCCGCGACGCCTTCTGACCTGGCGGCCTCGAGGCTTGCCGGGGCGACGGAGGTGCTGCCGCCCATCGATCTACCGACAGCTGGTCCGGGCGCCGATCCGGGCTTGGCGAGCTTGGATCCGCCGGCTCTCCTCGAGTCCACGGCCGATACCGCCTTGCAGCAAGCAGGAACCCTGGACGCGCCGCCCTTGGAAGATCTCGACTGGCAGCTACCGGCCCTCGAAGCCCCTGCGCTGGAGGATCTGAGCTTCAACGAGCCACCCGGCGGCAAGCCGCCGGCAGAGACTCCACTCGAAGATCCATCGATGGAAGAGACCGCGCTGTCGGTGCGACAGCTCGGAAACGATCTCGAGGCCTCTCGTCTCGAGGCTCTCGAAGCGCTGCTCGAGGTCCTCTTGCCGTTGCTCTCTCGGACGAGCTCGCAGCGCAAATCCTTCGAACTCGTTCGTCGGCTGCTCAAGCAACAGCGTACGATCCCTGCCGGACTCTTGCAGTCCATGCGCCCGTACCTCTTCGAGATCATGAACCAACTCGTGCCCAAGCTGCGCGAGGACGTCCGTTTGGCGGATCTGCACACCGATTACGGCGAAAATTTGATCGAACACTGCCAGCTGTTGAGCGATCCGTTCCTGTCGACCAATGTACCAGGCGTCGATCTGCCGGCCAGCATGGAGAAAGTTCTCGATCTCCTCAACCACCTCGCCATCGCGACGCGCAGCTCGATCGAGCGGCTGTCCGACCAACGCGATAAGGGCACCGGCGTCGTGCCGAGGCCGAACTTCTAGACGTGGGTCACCCCTTGGTCCGATACCTGACCGTGAGGTTGGTGATGAACTCGATCGGCTCTCCGTCACGAGTCGCCGGTTCGAACTCCCACTGCCCGAAGGTCTCGAGTGCCGTGAGTACCAGGGTGACATCGCCATCGGCTCTTAGGATGAGAGGCCTCGTTGGGTGCCCTTGCTGGTCGATGATCACGCTGACGACGACCTCGACCGATCCGGTCTCGGGCGTCGCGGGTGGGAAGGTCGGGGGTGGGGTGTGCTTCTTGACCGGCTCGGTGACACCACTCTGTTGCACCTCCTCGGCTCTGCGTGCCTTGGTCGCTTCATCGACCTGCGGCCGATGCCGCTGCAGGACGTCGACCCCTTCGCCGAATGGAGCCAGATCGACTCGAGTGAGCTCGGGGACGATCTGCAAGTTGGTCTGCCAGAGCCAGAGCGCTTGCCTTTCCTCGCCGAGATCCTGAGCCGCGACGGCACGCAGAAGGTTGACGGTTCCCAGCATCTGGCCGCTGCCTCCGGCACTCAGGCTGACCATCTCCTTGGCCAGCTTGGCTCCTTCGGTCAACGCCCTGTCCGACTTGCCTTTGAGGATCAGCCTTTCGAGTCGCTCGATCTGTTTCTGCCAGCTTTGTGCGACCTGGTCGTTGCCCGGCAACCGCATGATCTGATGCACCCAATCCGATGTCGGCACCTGGGCCGTCGCTGACACGGCGCTGACCACGACACAACTCAGAACGGCCACCGGCCGAGCGAGCGACTGGTAGAGCTTGCCCTGCTTCATATCCCTCCTCCTGATAGCAGCTCGAGATCAAACTCTCGAGCGAGACAATGAATCGTCAAAATCGCCTCGGTAGAGGAGGCGATAAGTAACAGTCTAACTGATCAGAGCGTCTTGCGGGCCGCTGTCACTTCCACTGCGAGTTGATGAACGCCTCGGTCTCGGCCAATCCGCCCTGCAAGATCAGGTAACCGTTGTGCGGTTCACGGGAGGTGATCTCGTGGTTGATCGTTTGGCGCATCATGGCCCGAACTTGATCGCTGTCGTCGGTGTGACCGAGGACCCAGCCAAGTTTCATCAGAGCGGTTTCGGGCAGCATGTTGTCGAGCGGCAGGATGCCGAGATCGAGCAGGTCGCGGCCGGTGTCATAGACGTACATCTGGGCGTAGCCCCAGAGAGTCTGCACGGTCATCACCACGTGGACGCCCTGCTCGATGGCGCGGGCGAGGGCGGGGTAGAGCGGTTTGTTGACGTGTCCCAGGCCGGTGCCGGCGATGACGATGCCGCGGTACCCCGCCTCGACCAGAGCCTCGACAACATCGGGCTTCATGCCGGGGTAGTAGTAGAGGATCGTGACCCGGTCGTCGTAGACCGCATCGATCTTTACATTGCGCTGCGGATCGCGCCGCAGGTAGTCGTTGGTCAGCATCTCGAAGCCGTCACGCGACACTTTGCCGAGGGGGATGTCACCGACGGTGCGGAAGGTGGAACGGTAGGAGCTGTGCATCTTGCGACAGCGGGTGCCGCGGTGGATCAGGCCGTACTGGTCCGAGGTCGGGCCGAACATGCAGATTTGGACCTCGGCGATATCGCCGTAAGCGGCGGCGCGCAAGGCGTGGATCAGATTGAGGGCGGCGTCGGAGGACGGACGATCGGAGCTTCGCTGACTGCCGACCACCACGATCGGCACCGGGCTGTCCTGCACCATAAAGCTGAGCACGGCAGCGGTGTGGGCCATGGTGTCGGTCCCGTGACCGATGACCACACCGTCGACTCCCTTGGCGATCTCCTCGCCTATCGCTTCGGCGAGTTGGACATACTGCTCCCAGCCCATGTTCTCCGAGAACACGCCGAAGATCTTGCGTGTCTCCAGGTTGGCGAGATCCGCCAGCTCCGGCACCGCGCCGTAGAGCTCCCCCGGGGTGAAGGCGGGAATCACCGCACCGGTGCGGTAGTCCAATCGCGAAGCGATGGTGCCGCCGGTGCCGAGGAGGGTGATCTTGGGCAGCTCCTCGCGGCTAGGGAAGGCCTGCTCCGGAATCTTGTAGATCGCTTCTTTGAAGCCACGCTCCTCGATCGACGCCACCCGATCGACGTGGATGCCGACGTTGTAGCCCGTTTCGAGTTTGAGCACCAGGTGGAGGTCGTCGGAGGTCTCGCTGCGCGGCAAGATGACCCCGCGGAAGACGCTGCCGGCGTGGTTGATCACTACCACGTCGCTCCACACCCGAACGCCCCACTCCTCGAGCTTGCGTCGTGCCAGGCCGCGGTAGCCCTTCAACTCGTCCTCACGTTCCGCCATCAGCTGTCCCCCCAGGCTTCGTCGAGGGCTGCGATCACCCGCGTCGCGGGGACTTTGCCGCGCAGCTCGGCCATGGCACGGCCGATCAGCCAGCGTCGGCCTGCCGCTGCAGCCGACGGATTCAAGGCTTGCCGACTCTCCTGTCGCGCCACGTCGGACCACCTGGCTCGCCAGCCCTCGGGCGCCGAGTCGCCAATGAGAACCGATATCTCGGCCTCGGGCTCGGTTGCGAGGCGCCGGACCAACGACTGTCGAACTTCCCACAACACGGGCGTCTCGCCCAAGACACGAAACAGCTCGCACCAGCGCTCGTCCGAGATATCGTCCACCGCTACGCCGGCCCGACGCAGGCCCTTGAGCTCCTCACCGAAGAAGAAGCCGGCGCGACGTAAGTCGGCGCCGGCTTCGGCGACCACCCGGTCGACCCGTCTGGCGGCGCCGCGGCGGATCAGGTAGTGGATGGTGGACAGCGGCAAGCCAGCGCTTCGGTAGCGTTCCTCGCGCTCCCAGGGCGGCTCCGGCAGAGCGACGCGCAAGGCTTCGACGCGCTCGCGGGTCAGACGCTGTGGCGGGCTGTCAGTATCCGGGTACATGCGCTCCGGCCCGGGCAGGATGCGCTCGAAGCTCGTCCGGCCGTCGGGTAGGGGCTGGCGGGTCTCGTGCGGGACACCCTCGGTAGCGTCGGCGTAGCGCAGGCGAATCTCCTCTGCCGCGGTGAGGGTGTCGGCCTCGGCGCCCCAGACGACGATCAGCCCGTCGTCGCCGGTGCAGTGCAGCTCGTGGCGCAGGCGTCGCAGCTCCTGACCCGAACCGGCGTAATCGGGCCAGGCTTCGCTGTGCAGCAAAATCGGTGGTTGATCGAGAGTGGCGATGACCCGCAGCCGGCCAGCGATCTCGTCGGCGAAAGTCAGGCCGGGCTGGCATGGGCGGTCGAGGGTCTTGGCCAACCCGGGCAAGCGCACGGCGCGCACAGTGAATGGACCCTCACCGCGCTCCATGCCCTCACGCCGATCGTCGCGAGCGAGAAACCGCTCCCAGGTCTCGGCCTGCAGCAAGTCAAGAGCGGAGGAGGCGAAGAACGGGGTCACGTCGCGATGCTCGATCCCGATCGTCTCCGGTCCGGTGAAGCCGCGCCGGCCGAGCTCGTCTCGCAGACGCAGCAGCTCCACCTGTCGCACGGCTTCGCTATGCACCAACCTGGCGGCGAAGGCTGCCTGGCAGACCCCCTTGATCTCGACCCGCCGGCCGCCCCGGACCGAGACGTTGACGTCCTGCCGGCTGGCGCCCGAGCCGGTGCGGACATGGCCGGTGGAGCGGCACACCCGGCCGATCAGCAGAATCGCCTCTTCGACCTCGTCCGGAGTATGGAGGGTGGGCTCGGTGACGGTCTCGATGAGGGGCATGCCGAGGCGGTCGGTGCGCCAGACCACGGCGTGGCCGCGATCCGAGACCTCGCGACAGCTATCTTCCTCGACGCTGACCTGGATCACCCCGAGCTGCCGGCCGCGGAAGGGTAGGCTGCCGCCGACGCCGACGATGGCGGTGCGTTGGAAGCCGGTGGGGATCGAGCCATCCAAGTACTGTTTACGGGCGATGTGGACCTCATCGACGATGTCGCAGCCGAGCATCAGGCATTGCTCGATGGCGATGTCGATCGCCTGCTGGTTGACCAGGAACGGCGGCGTGTCGTCCATCTCGTAGGTGCAGACGTTGGCCCGGTGCAGCAGGTAGATGATGTTCTTGCGGGTCTTGAACTCCATCAGTGCCGTGGCGTCGTACTCACCGAGCTCAGACAGCGTCGGCCGCATGTGGCGCAGTACCACGCCGTCGTGACTCGTGGTGTAGAGCCCGGCGGGACAGTGACAGAACATCTTGTGGTCGGTCAGCAGCTGTTGGTGGACCTCGAGCCCGACCTTGAGGCCCACCTCGGCATAGTCGATTGTCACAGGGTCTCCCGAATTGGAAGCTGTTCAGGGATCGGAGCGATCGTAGCACTCGCCGAGCGAGATATCATGCGCGGTATGAGCCGGCCGGCACTACCATCGATCGTCGTCGCGTTGAACGTTGTGCTCGCCTTCCTGGCGGCAGCCCAGTATCCCTACTACCGCAGCGAGGGCGGGCGCGTGATCCTGCTCGTCCTGCTGCTGCTCAACATCGCGGCCCGGACTCGCGGACGGCGGTTCTTCGAGCGCCTCGATGGCGCCATCCGCCAGCGTAAGCTGCTGGTGAACCTCCTCGTGCTGGTGGCTTCGTTGATCGTCACCCTGGGGGCCTTCGAGACCGTCGGCCAGGTGCTGGTGCGGACCGGTGTCGTCGAGCCCTACAACGCTATGCAGACCATGGTCCTGCCGGGCACGGGTGCCACGGACTACCGCATGGCGCACATCACCGCCGACAAGTTTCGCGTGCCGGATCCGGTTCTGCTGTGGCGGCCCATCGACCGTTGGCCCTACAACCGGCAGCGGCTCAAGGGGCCGTTGCCCCGGATCCCCAAGCCACCGGGTACCTTTCGTATCGTCTGCTATGGCGATTCCAACACCGATGGTCCGAACGAGAAGGGGTGGACAGAGGTACTGCACGAGCTCCTCGGCACACGCTTCGCGGCCTCAGGCGTCGACTTCGAGGTGCTCAATGCCGGGGTGGCGGGGTATTCCTCCTACCAAGGCCTGATGCGATTCCGCCATCAGGTGGAAGACTTGCAGCCCGATCTGGTGACCGTTTCCTTCGGCTACAACGATATCGCGCCGGCTCTCGGGGTGCCCGATCGTAAGTTCCGTCTGCCGCCCAGATTCCTCGTCAGTGCCCAGCGCCAGCTGCTGCGCTACCGGTTCTATCGCGTGGCAGAGAAGATCGTTCGCCGGTGGGCGCCGGAGCAGCCGCCAGCCATCGGGCCGCGGGTGCCCCTGGCGGACTACCTGGCCAACCTGGAGAGCTTCCTCGACACCGGCGCGCGCCAGGGTGCCGGGGTCGTGCTGATGACCCGGCCGCACAGCATGCCGGCGGCGGAGCTGGCTCAGGTCGATCACAACTGGCGCGGTGAGATTCCGCTCTACAACCGCAATCTGTTGGAGCTTGGACAGCGTCTCGACGTGCCGACGATCGACGTCCAGGGCTACTTCGAGCGCCACCACCCGCACGCCTTCTACGACGACTGCCACTTCACTCTCGATGGCCATGCACGGATGGCGGAGATGCTGCTAGAGGAGTTCCTCGCTGCCGGTCTGCTACCGGTGCCGACACCGGAGTTGGCGGATCGCCTGTGATACCTTGAATCGAGCCTGTTTGGGGCTTATTGGGGGACGATTCCGGGGATGTTGTCGAGGAGACTCTGCTATGGAACGCCGGGAACAGGAGCGCCGCGCACGCCGGGTCGAGGTCCGTTACCAACCCCGCGGAGTGGAGAAACGCTACCGCGGCTACAGTGCCAACATCTCCACCGGTGGCATGTACATCGACACCAATCACTTGGTGCCCCAGGGGACGCGGATTCGACTGGAGGTCGGTGCCGGCGAGGCCGGCTTCGTGATCGAAGCGGCCGTGGCGCGGGTCAACAAGTCGCTGCAGACCCTGCGCCCCTCCGGCATGGGTGTCCGATTCCTCGAGATCGGCGAGCTGCTCAGCGAGGTGATGCCGGAGATACGCAGCGTCCAACCCGAAACGGACGATAAACCCTTGCCTCCGGGCACCTATCGGCTGCACTTTGCCGATAGCAAGCAGTTCTTCGAGGTTTACGATCGTGATCTTTCGACCGGCGGGCTCTTCGTCCCTACGTCGGAGCCGGCGCCGCTCAACGAGATCGTGACCGTCATCCTTTCGGTCGCCGAGGTCGAGACCGAGCCGATCAGCTTCCAGGCGCGGGTCGTGCACCGACTCGATCCGGCCATGCCCGGCGGCGAAGGGGGCGGGAACCTGATGGCCGGCATGGGGGTTGAGCTGTCGAATTTCGAAACGACGCTCAAGTCCATCTGGACCCTCGTAGCGCAGCTCAAGCAGAACGGCGGCTAGGGCGGCGGAGAAATGGAGTGTCGGAGCCAGCCCGGGAGGGCTGGCTCGCGGCGGATTGACTGCCGGCTAGGCGGCAGCGATTTGGAAGATGTGTGGGGGGGTGGGTGGGGTAGGGGGAGTTCCCGCGGCACGGGGGCGCTGTACAGTACAGGCGCGGTGGCTCGAAAAAGCCCTGGCGAAGCTGCCGTGCTTTAGTGTTGCGGGTTTGAGCTCGCCGTTGTCCATGGTGAGGATCTTGTCGGACAGACCTTACAGCGGGCATTAAGGTTGATCTTTTTCTCCCTCGACGGTTCGATCCACGACTTCGACGCCGAGTCGGCGGGCATAGTCGGCGGCTTTTTCCACCGCGACCTTGGGTCCCATGGGGAAGCCGAGAACGAACTCCCTGGCATTGCCTTCCCTAGCACTACCGTCCCTAGAACTTTCGTCCCTAGAACGTTCGTCCCAATCTTTGAGCTCGAGAACGACCAACCGGCTACGCAAGCGACTCGACGCCATCGCGGCAGCCGATGCATTGTCCTCGATGGCGATGCATGCGATCTCGTCGAGGCTGCCTGTGCGGGGGGGTGGCCCGAACCGCCAGCCATGGTGATAGCGGTAGGTGCGGTGCTCGAGATCGAGGTGCAGGCGGTGGATCTGAAGCGCTCGCGACACCAGCCACACTGTCGCCAGGCCGAGCAGCCCCTGGGCGACCACCAAACTGGGCAAAACGAGGCGGACGGCGAGCAGAGCGCCAGCCGCAAGGGCCGCGAGAACGATCGAGGCACCGCGCGGCGCCTCGAGCAGGATCGCTTGGTCGGAGTCCTGCACCAGGATCGGTTGGCTCATCGCGATTCTCTATTCCTTGGACTTGAGGGGCTGTCAGCAGGATTCTACTACCGCGCAGTGACAGCTCGGGCTCCCCTCCCGAAGTCGTGGTGGTGGAGCTGATCGCCGATGGCCGATAACGACACGGCGCCTGCGCAGCTGGCAGCATCTCCTGTGCACCTCATCCCAGGGCCCCAACTTGCGGCTTGGCCCCGCGTATCTCGGTGCGAAGCCATGATGAACCAGAATTCCACTCGTAGTTTCTTGACTGATCTGAAACGGAACGGCCCGGTCCCAATTCCGAACACCGGCGTGCTGTCGCGGCGCTGGACGAGGCCATCGAGGCCTACCAACGGAGGCTCACGGTTGGCGGCGATCTTGCTTTCTTCGAGCCGGCAGGAGGTCCTATCGTGATTCGAGATCTACGCTTCGCCCTCAGAACCCTACTCAAGAGTCCCGGCCCCAGCGCCATCGCGGTGCTCGTTCTGGCCCTTGGCATCGGCGCCAACACGGTGGTCTTTTCCCTGGTCTACGGTCTGGTCCTGAAGCCTCTGGGCTTCGATAGCCCGGATCGCCTGGTGCGTCTTTTCGGCACCGAAGAAGCGCAGGGGCGCGATCGCCAGCGGGTGACCGAGGCGACGGTGATCACCGGTCGCGACCACGGTGAGGCCTTCACCCATCTCGCGGGCGCGACGAACACCGGTCTTTCGGTCACCGATTCGGAACGGCCGTTGAATCCACTGATGCGGCGAGTGACCGAAGGTTGGTTCGAGATGCTGGGTGTCGAGCCTGCCCTTGGCCGTACCTTCTCCCCTGACGACTACAAGCAGAAAGCCCGTGTCGCGCTGCTGCACTATGGTTTTTGGCAGAGTTACTTCGGTTCCGATCCGCAGGTCGTCGGCAAGACCATCGAGCTCGACGACGAGGTCTACGAGATCGTCGGCGTCCTGCCGTCTTACTTCCGCAACGAGGCCTTCCCGCAGCCACCGGTCCTTTGGCTGCCGCACCAGGACAGCGCCGCGCCTGGTACAACCCGTCCGACCTTCGTGCTGGTCGGTCGCCTGGCAGAGGGCGCCGGCGTGGCCCAGGCGCGGCGGGAGGCCGATCGTCTCGCCGCCGAGGTTGCGCGGATCTATCCCGAGACTCACCGCCACCGGGGTCTTCGGGTCGAGACCTTACACCACTCCTTGACGGAGCGCTTCGAGCCTGCCCTGATGGTGCTCTTCGTTGCCGTCGGCTTCGTCTTGCTGATCGCCTGCTCGAACGTCGCCCACCTGCTGTTGACTCGGGCTCTGGGGCGAACCAAGGAGATTGCCTTGCGCCAGGCCATGGGTGCCGGTCGCTTGCGCCTCGCACGGCAGCTGCTGACCGAGAGCCTGGTGATCAGCCTCGCCGGGGCGGGCCTGGGCGTCCTGGGTGCTTTTTGGAGCATTGGGCCGCTGGCGCAGCTGGCGCCCTCCAACACTTCGGTGCCCCTCCTCAGTCGGGTGTCGGTGGAGCCGAGGGTGATGATCTTTTCGCTTCTCCTGGCATGCTTGACGACCCTGTTCTTCGGTCTGCTGCCGTTGCGGCAGTTGTTCCGCGACTCTGCCGAGCATCTCTCCGCCGGCGCCTCGCGGGCCACCTCGGGCCGCTCTCGCCGCCGCTTGCGCGCCTCGCTGGTGGTGACCGAGCTTTCTCTCTCCATGGTGCTGCTGGTCGGCGCCGGGTTGACGGTGCGCTCGTTGCAGAACTTGCGCGGGCTCGACCTGGGGTTCGAGGCCGAGGAGCTGCTCGTCGGCCGGATCGGCGCCCGCGGTGCCGGCTTCGACGAACAACAGCGCTGGGAATCCTTCCATCGTCAGTCGATCGAGCGTATCGCCGCGCTGCCGGGGGTCGATGCGGCTAGCGGCATCTCCTTCATGCCCGCTTTCGCCGGTGGATTCGGCATCTCGGCACCCGTCGCGCCACAGGGCAGCGATCAGTCGCCGGACACCCGGCCGCGCGCCGTTTTGATGAGCACCTTGCCAGGCTACTTCGGCGTCGCCGGCCAACCGATCCTGGGCGGGCGGGATTTCTCTAGCCACGATACCGCCGACGGCGAGGCGGTGGCAGTGGTCAGCCGGACCTTGGCCCATCTCCTGTGGGGCGACGACGATCCTCTGGGTCGGACTCTGCAGGTGGGCCAGGGGGAGGGCCTCGAGACGGTTCGCGTCGTCGGCCTGGCCGGCGATCTGCGCGGGGTGGCGGACAATCCCCAGCCGGCACCTATCCTCTATCGGCCCTTGGCCCAACAGCCCACATCGAACATCACCGTGTACGCGCGCCGCAACGGAGCGTCTGAAGAGCAACTCCAGGCGCTGGTACCGACGATCGAAGACGCGGTGTGGACCCTGTCACGCGATGCTCCGGTCTACGGTTTTTCCACCATGGCGCAGATGATGCGCGACATCGAGTGGCAGCCGCGGTTTCTCGTCCAGGTGTTGAGCGGCTTCGCCGTCCTGGCGCTCATTCTGGCGGCGACCGGGGTCTACTCGGTGCTCGCCTACGGCGTTCGCGAGCGCAATCGGGAGATCGGTATCCGCTTGGCCGTGGGCGCCGCACGCGGCGACATCATCCGCATGGTCGGCCGCGAAGCGCTTTGGCTGTCCGGCATCGGCGTTGGTATCGGCCTCTTCGTTGCGATGCTCGCCAGCCGTGGCCTGGAGAGCCAGCTGTTGGGGGTGACGGCCCGCGATCCTGTGACCTACACGGTGCTCGCCGTAGGCCTCGTCGGCGTCGCGCTGCTCGCCAGCTACCTGCCAGCCAGAGCCGCAACACGTGTCGATCCGGTGGTCGCGCTGCGTAGCGACTGATATCCACCGCCACCAAGTGGCAGCGGTTGAATCCGCCGTCGCTGCGTTGCCGTAGAAGCTGAGGTCAGTCATTACTGGACTTCAGCGTGCAAAGAACCACCAGCAGTTTGATGATCGCCGCTTCGCTGATCGCAGTCACTGCGGCGGCCCTTTGGGCCCACTCCGCCACGGATGGGCGTCCGCCGGCCCAGCACGGCGAGCTTCGATCCGGCCCCGAGATGGCGAGGGGGGGCGGAGACACAGCCACCGCGGTCTTTGCCCTGGGGTGATTCTGGGGCGGCGACTCCCGGTTCGGGGGTCTCGACGGGGTCCTGGGCACTCGGGTGGGTTATGCCGGCGGCGAGGTCGACGAGCCCACCTATCACCAACTCGGCGATCATGCCGAGGCGGTGGAAGTGACCTTCGACCCGCAGCGCGTCTCGTACCAGGAGCTCCTGGACGTTTACTGGAGCCACTTTCCGGCCTCCCTGCCACCTGGCCCGCGCCGAACCCGGACCGCTGTTTTCCCGCGTGACGAGGTGCAGCGGTCGGCCGCCAGAGCCGCCAAGAAGCAACTGCGGCGCCGGATAGGGGATCAGGTGACCACCGAGATTGCCCCTGAGGCGACTTTCTGGCCGGCCGAGCGCTTGCATCAGAAGTTCCATTTGCAGCGTGTGCACCGTGAGCTTGTCGCAGAGCTGGCAGAGAATTTCGCTGATGTCGACGCGTTCCTCGCGACGACCGCCGCGGCGCGTCTCAACGCCTATGTCAGCGGCTTCGCTGGTGAAGAAGGGCTATCCGAGGCCGCCGATGAGCTCGGCTGGCCGGTTGAAGAGTTGCGGCAGCGGTTGACTGTGGCCGAGGCGGAGTCTTGATGGGGTCGACAGTCGCGACCGGACGGCCGTAGGACCCTCTCCCAGGGTTTCCACCCTGGGCTAGTTTGTTTCGCCCTCCGGGCTCCGGAGCCCGGAGGGCGGCAACCCGTAGCCTCGGGGGTGAGCCCGTGGCGGTGAGGTCCGGATCGAGATCTGGGGCTACGGTCATCCGTGGGCGTGAGCCCGTGGCGGTGAGACCCCGGATTGAAATCCGGGGCTACGGTCTTCCGTCCCTACGGGACGAAGAGGGCGCGACGTCGATACCATTACCGCCGTGGCGACCCGAGATGATCCGCCGGAGCGGCGCGAGGTTTCCGCCAACCGTTGGCGGTTGGTGCCCTATGGGCTGACCGGAATCGTTCTGGCCCTCCAGATCGGCACGATCCTGGTCCTCAACGAGGGGCGGCTGACCTACACTCTCGACGATGCCTACATCCATCTGGCGGTGAGTGAAAGCCTCGCGTCCGGGCATTACGGGATCGAGCCGTCGGTGGTATCGGCACCCTCGTCGTCCATTCTGTGGCCGTTCCTGCTGGCTTTCGGCGCCCCGTTCGGGTGGCATGTCGCCTGGCCGTTGGTGCTCAATTTGGCGGCCGTCGGCGCGGCCCTGGCGCTGCTGGCGAAGATCCTACGCACCAGCGGCGTTGAGCGTAGTGCGAACGGCGCGCCGTTCGCGGCTGGGCTTCTAACGTTGCTGGCCTTAGGGCTCAACCTCACCGGCCTGGCGCTTACCGGTATGGAGCACTCGCTGCAGGTCGCCTTGGCGTTGACGGTGATTGTGGGGATGATCGCGGTGGCCCGCGGCGCGCCGCCGCCAACCTGGCTGTGGCTGGCCATCGTCGCGGGACCGCTGGTGCGTTACGAGAACGCTGCCCTCACGGTGGCCGCGTTGCTCTGGCTGGCCCTCCGTGGGCATCGCCGTATGGCAGGCCTGGCCGGGCTCGCCTGCGGAGCCCTGCTCGGGCTGTTCTCGGGGTTCCTGATGCAGCACGGCCTGGAGCCCCTGCCCGGGCCGGTGATGGAGAGCTTTGGGACCGGTGGCGGTGATCGTCTCCGCTCGCTCCTGATTGTCTTGCCGGCGAGAATTCTGGCGATCCTAACCGGTGCCCTCGTGGCGACGGCGCTACTGCTGCGGCGGGATCGAACGCTGCTCCTCTGCGGCGCCCTGGTGCCGGTGCTCCACCTGGCCTTCGGCAGCAGCCGCGGCTTTGCGCGCTACGAAATCTACGCCTTGGCCAGTGTGGTGGCCCTGTTGATCTATGGCCTGCGGCGACCCCTGGGCGAGCTGGTCGCGACACGTGGTGCAGTGGTGAGTCTGTTGGTGGTCGGTGCGGTCCTGACGCCCGTACTGGCCAGCTATCCGGCGATCGCCTACCGCTCGCCGCGTGCAGCGCACAATATCTTCCAGCAACATGAGCAGATGCATCGCTTCGTCACCGCCTACTATCGCCAACCGGTAGCGGTCAATGATCTCGGCCGGGTGACGTTTGACAACCCCAACGAAGTGCTCGATCTATGGGGCCTGAGCTCCGCCGAGGTCCGCCGGGCGCGGGCTAACAGGGACCCCCAATGGCCGGGCGTCTTTGTCGAGCAACGGGGCATCGAGCTGGCGATGCTCTACGAGAGCTGGTTTACCGATCGCATCCCGCCGACCTGGCGTCGGATCGCTGTGCTGCGCCTGCACGGCAAGCGCGTCACCCCTTCCTCTTCCGAGGTCAGCTTCTACCTCACCCGACCTGGGCCAGCTGAGGTGGTGATGGCTGCGATGCGCCGGTTCCGGGATGATCTACCGTCGGATGTGACCCTTGAGATCGAGCCATCAATCGAGTAGGGCTTGCTCCGTAATCATCTCCGTCAGGCGTGCCGCGACGAAGGCGTGCCCCGTGCTGTTCCAATGCCCGTCGTTCGGCAACCGCATGGCCTCTGGCGAGAAGCCTTCGAGTGCTTCGACATCGAGGACCTGCAGGCCGCGCGCGCGGAGGGTGATGAGGAATTCGGCATAGGTGCCGGGAGCATCTGGCGAGCTGTACATCGGCGTGGTGACGAGCAGGAGGCGGGCGCCGCCACCCGCCGCTGCCCGGCGAATTCGTTCGACCAGCGCGACGGTCAGGGCAAAGGGCTCGGCGGGCTTCGGTGCGCCGCTGGCGGCTGCCTCGATGCCAGGCCTCGTGGGCCGGCGTGCTCGACGAGCCAGCTGCGCCGAGCGATCGACGGCGAGCTTGAGGAGTGCCGACCGTCGACTCACCTGGTATGCCACGCGCCGCGACAGGGAGGCCCGCGGTACCGGCACGTTGCGCAGCTCGAGAGCGCCGTCGGTGCCGAGGAGGAAGAAGGGTTTGGGGTAGACGAAGTAGGCGATGGACCGGCGATTCAACGTGTCGTCGTTGCCAGCCATGGTGAGGATCACCAGGTCGGGCTGGTAGCGCAGGCCCTCGGCCTCGAGCCAGCGCAATTCCTGGTCGGTGCTGTAGCCGGAAACGCCGGCATTGATCACCTCGACATCGGGCAGCGTCGCTTCCAGCCGTTCGCTGAAAGTCTCTTCCTGGGCGACACCGTAACCCCAGGCGAACGAGTCGCCGAGCACCAGGATTCGATTCTTGTCGGCGACACGCTCATCAGGGTAGTCGCGATCCCGCAAGCCACGGCCATTGAAGCGAACGGCGATGCGCTCGTCACCGAGCTGGACGTATCCCTGCTGATCGGGTCGATGGTGCCAGCCGAAGGTCGGGTGGTAGGCCCAAAAGTTCGTGCGCTCCGCATGGACCTGCAAGGGTTGATGGCCGAAGGTGCGCAGCACGATCTCGAGCAGGCCGGCGCCGAAGAGCACCGCCGCGACGAAGAGGGCGCAGCCGCCGGGCCAGCTGGCGAGGCGAGGCGGGAACGGGCGATTTGGGCGATGGCGCATGGAGTGTTGGGTGGACCCAGGGGCTCTCGGTCGAGGAGCTGGCAGGCGGAGTATGATTCAGCCTCCTGATCCCTGCTACCCAGACCTGAAAACGACCATGGCTCGATCCACATCCTGGCGATCCCTCGTTCCGGGCGCCAGCCTCGCCGTGTTGAGTCTCTTGGTCTACCTCGAGACCCTCAGCTTCGGCTACATCTGGGACGACCAGCTGCTGGTGGAGCTCGATTGGGCCGGTGCCCTGGAGCGCGCATTCAACGGGCTGCACGTGCGACCGCTTTGGTATCTGTCGTACGTCGTTTCGCAGAGCCTCTCGCCGTCGCCGGTCTTCGAGCATGCGGTGAATCTGGCCTTGTTCTCCCTCAGCGTCGTGCTGGCCCATCGCGTGGCCCTGGGCTTCCTGGCACCGCGCGCGGCCTGGCTCGTGACCGTCGTGTGGACTCTACTGCCATGGAATGCCTACCCAGTCACCTGGATCGCCCAGCGCAACGACCTCTTGGTTTTCGTTTTCGGCTTCGCCAGCCTCCTGGCCGGGCGTCAGCAGCGCTACCGTCTAGCCTGGCTCCTCCTGGCGGCCGGTCTGTTCTCCAAGATCACCCTGATCGCTGTGCCGCTGTACTTCGTCTGGTGGGCCTGGCGCGAGGGGCGAGAGCGGGTCGCGGCAGCGTTTCTAGCCCTCTTCCTGGGCTACCTGACACTCGCTCTGCGCGGCTACCTGCTCTACTTTGAGCCCGGACCGCACCTGGCGCCGGCGAGCTGGATACTGCAGCAACTGCGCTTCCCGGCGCACTGGCTCGAACACCTGGTCTTGCTCGTCGTGCCGCTGCCGTTCTTCGTCGGCATCGGCCATGCCGCCCTGTATCTCTTCGGACTTGCCGGGCTCGGCGTGAGCAGCCGAGCGGTCTCCAAACAAGAATCGCCAACCGATCCCCGAGAGGCCTGGATCCTCGCCGGCCTCGCCTCGCTGGCAGCGGTGGCGACACCGGCCCTGCGTATCTGCGGCTTCGAGAGCCTCTTTTGGCTCATCGCCATCGCCCAGGTTCGGCGCTGGCGGTTCTGCGTTCCGGCAGCGGTGTCGCTCGCCCTGATCGTTGCGGCTTACGCGATCAGCCTGCAAGCGACCAAGCCGATCTTCGACAGTCGAATCGCCCGGCCGGCATCGGAAGGGCGGCCGAGCCTCTACCCTAACGAGTACTACCGCCTGCGCCGGGCGTGGCTGCGCGAGTTGGCCTATCCCGAGTGACACCGTGGTCAGGCCTTTGCTTGCGCTAGAAGGTCCGACACGTCGTTCGATCGATCCGCCCGCAGCATCGAGCGCAGAGTCCAAGTCGGGGGTGCCAGGCGCATCATGCTCACCATGGCGAACCGCTTCCAGGCGGACTCACTGGTGCTGAAGTCGCACACTCGGCGCGCGGTGAGGACGTTCTTGTCGGTCGCCGGCTTGCGCCGCGCTTCGTAGGCGGTGAAGGCGGCGGCCGGCGTCTCGCGGCCGAGGTAGTGGGCGAGCACGAAGGCATCGACCATGGCGCTGTTGGCGCCTTGCCCCAGGTAGGGGGTCATCGGATGGGCGGCGTCGCCGATCAGGGCGGTTCGCCCGAGGCACCAGGCGGGGGAGGGATCGCGGTCCCAGATGCCGACTTCGGCGATCACGTCGGTCGGAGTGGCGGCGATCAGGCTCGCGGTCGGGCCGGCCCAAGCGCAGAACCGTTCGTGGACCCGCGCTTTGCGCTGCTCGGCATCCGGGCTGCGCTCGAAGGTCGGGGTACACCAGAAGGCGGACCACAGGGTCTCGCTGTTGATGGTCGCCCCGGCCACGGAACCACCAGGGCCAAGTAGGCTGA
>JBCCGX010000067.1:0-17440 GCA_039029035.1 Acidobacteriota bacterium
GGGGAAGCCTACGAGCGGGCGACCCAGGCCGCGGAAACGGCGCTCGACCAGGATGCAGGACTCGGCGAAGCCTATGCCTCGCTGGCTGAGGCGCGATTTCGCCTAGGCCCCGATGACGAAGAGGTCGAGCCCCTCTTTCGCCGGGCGCGGCAGCTGGCGCCGGACTATGCCATGGGGCGCTATTGGTACGGTATGTACCTGTCGGCCTATGGACGCCAGCAAGAGGCCCTGGCGGAGGTGCACCGCGCCCACCAGCTGGCTCCCCTCAACCTGCGGATCCAGGTCGACCTCGGTGCCGTGTTCTGGCTGGCTGGGGACAAAGAGGCCGGGCGACGGCTGATCGAAGAGGCCCTCACCCTGGATGATCGAAGTCAGAAGATTCATCTGAGCGTCGGCTGGCTGGAGTGGCGAGAGGACCATCTGGAGCGTGCCGCGGCGGCCTTCCGGCGGGCGGTCGAGCTTTCGCCGGAGGTGGGTCTGCACCGCGCACGACTCGATGAGCTGGCGGCGGCCCAGGGGCCGATCGACGAGATCCACGTCGCGGCCTGGCGTGATCTCGCCCTCGAGTCGGTGCGCTGCCAACGTTCATTCGAAGAGGCGGCTACGGCGTTGCCGGTAGGCTGACCGCGAAGTCGACCTTACCCAGCGGCACGTCGATGTCGATCACATCGAAGCTCCACTCGACGGTCGACGACACCGAATCGATCAGGTGGGTCTTGGGCAGACGCAGCCCGTCGACCTCGACGAAGTCGGCATAGCTCACCGTTGCCCACACCTGACGTCCCCAGCGCTCGAAGAGGAAGCGGCGCTGGATCAGGTCCAAGGTGTCGACTCGGAGCCACCACACCTCCTGACCGGCTCCAGCGGCACGAGCGAGGGTCAACCGCCACACCGGAACGCCTTCGATCTCTTCCCGGCCCTCCAAGCTCCAGTTGTGCTCCGCCGCGTTGGGGTCGAGCAGGGGACCGCGAAAGTCGACCGCGCCGCGTAGCGGGTAGCCGACGAAGGGAAAGAGCCGACCGTCCCTCGACGGCTCGCCATGCGGTGTGATGGTCAGCCCAGCCTCACTGCCGTCGACCATCATGCGGGCCTCGAAAGCGCCTGGCACCCCCTGGAAGTGCTCGTTCTGGCCCCAATAGCGCAGATGGCCTTGGTTGGGTGACCGGTAGAGCAGCTCGGCCTCGTACTGCAGGCCGAAGCGATACATGGTGCCCTTGGCGCGCAGAGTCTTCACTTGCAGGATCCGTTCTTGGCCGCCGCGCGCCTCCAAGTGCTGCTGGAGTAGCGACTGCGCCTCCTGGGCGAAGGCCGCTGGGCCGAGAGAAAAAAACGGGGTGGCGAGCAGGATAACGAGGCGGTTCATCGGCTTGCCTCCATCGCTTCGGTTGCCCCTGCCTGCGCGGCGCCCGGTCGCCTGAGATCGAAGGCGGTCATCTCGTCCTGGTCACGCAGGAGCAGTCGGCCGTGGGCCAGCACTGGCGCTGACCAGGAGCGGCCGTTCAGGGCCTGGAAGCCGCTGATCTCGACGTAGGCCTGCGGATCGGCATCGACCAAGCGCAGGAAGCCGCGCTCGTTGAGCACGATCAGCTTGCCGTCGGCGGCGATCAATGAGCCCTTGCCGCCGAGGCGCGACTGGCGCCAGCGTAGCTCACCGGTCGCCGCGTCGAGGCATTTGAAGATGGCGTTGTCGAAGCCGTAGAGCTGGCCGTCCAGGTGCAGCGAGGAGTTGAAGTGGTTGCGCATCGCGCGCCCCTGCCAGGCGACTCGGGCGGGCTTCTTGCCCGTAGGCAGCTGCAGCGCCAGACCGCCGATGTCGTAGGACATGGAGACGAACACCCCATCGGGTGGGATCAGGACCGGCATCGCTGCCTTGACCGGCCGGCCTTCCCAAGGCCAGGACCAGAGGGCGTCGCCGGTCGGTGAGACGGCCAGGATCTCGGTCGCCGACTGCACGATGACCTGCTGGTGATCGCCCACCTGGACGTTGAGCGGGGTCGAATAGGTCGGCTCGCCTTGGCCTGCGGTCCAGCGCAGTGCGCCGGTAGCGGCGTCGAAGGCGCCGACGAAGCGGTCCTCAGTACCGCCGGCCGCAACGATCACCAGGTCATCGAGCACCAGCGGTGACATGCTGTAGCCGAAGAGTAGGCTTTCGGACTCGCCCAGGGTCTCGGGCAGCGACGTCGACCACAGGCGCTGTCCCCCTTCGAGATCGAAGGCCGCCAGCCGGCCGGCACCGCTGATGGCGAAGATCCGTCTTGCGGTGAGGGTCGGCGTGGCGCGTGAGCCGTTGCCATGGGGATGGTGGAAGAGGTTGTCGAGATCCGAGCGCCAGAGCGTGGCACCATCGGTCAAGCGGGCGCAAAGGACGTACTCCGATGCGTCGTCGGCGTCCTGGGTACACAGGACGTCGCCGCGGACCGAGACGCTGGAGTAGGCCTCGCCGATCGGTACCGTCCACAGCCGGGGTGGTCCGTCTTCGGGCCAGGTGTCGAGCAGACCGGTTTCGGTCGAGATGCCGTCGCCTCGTAGGCCGCGATACTGCGGCCAGTCGAGAGCCGCGGCGGCGTCGGGCCGGGCGAGAAGGGAGAAGAGCAAGAAGGGCGAGAGGATGGCGGTGTGCCGCCAGCTGGAATTTGTCATCGGGAGACCTCGGGTCGGAGAGTTCAACTCGGTCACGGCCTGTAGGGTACGCCGCGCAGCGGCCTCGCCCTATCCGTTGCGCATCCTCGCTAGGTCCCCTCTTAAACCGCTTTTTTTCAACAGCTTGCAGCCTGATCTCACGTCGTCAAAAAGTATGACTCAGGATGAGTCATGCCCTTTCCTCAGGACGCCGACGGGTTCCCGCTTCCAGGATTCCGAGTCTCGCGATGGCTGGTCGCCGCAGCCGATTCGCTCACTTCGATCCAGGAGGCCGTGATGTGCCAAGACCTCATGAACCAAGACCTCATGTACCAACACCTCATTCACCAAGATCTCCGACCCGACGGTAGGTTTGTTGCCTGCCGGTCCCGGAACCGCCTCCGATGGATCCTCGCCCTGATCTGCGGTCTCGGCTTTGTCGTCTGGCCGGCCGCCGGGCAGGCCGGTGAGCCGTACCACTATGTCGATACCACCGACCGAGTCGTGGTCGGTGCCACCGAGCTGCTGGCGTCGCCAGGGGTCGCGGCCGGCGTCTGGCCATCGGGCGACCGGGCGACGTTCTACAACACCACGGCCCTCAAGGTAGGCAATCAATACGCCATCTGGGCTCAGACCGGCTGGGACGGTGGCGGTTGTCCGAGCGGTGCTGTGGGGCTCGACCAGGTGATCGTCTTCACCTCGTCGCAGCCCGACACAGGCTTCCTGCCACGGGCCTGCAACGGCAACTGTGGCGGTCCGATCAGCCGCGCCCAGCTCGTCGCCAGTATCGCCACCGACACCCAGGTCGACAACCAATGCGATGCCGGAGCCGAGCCCTGGATGTGGGGCCTCGGCGACGTGATCCATTACGCCGGCAGCAGCTACCTGGCCACCTTGGACCTGACGCAGCAAGGCCTGTCGCTCTATGACTGGGGCAAATTCGAGCTCTACCTGGCGCGCTCCGACGGTCTCGACCTGACGTCGCAGCCCTACCTCTTTGCCCGCACGGTCGACGACGGTGACCCCGCCACCGAGCTGCTGCGCATCGTCAATCCGGTGCCCTTCCGCATCGACAGCAACACCGTCGGGGTCATCTTCCGCTTCTTCGGTCGCGAGGACGAGAGCGTGCCGCCGCATCTGTCGGTGCTGACCACCGACGCCATCGGCTACATGACCCTCGACTTCACCTCGTTCCCGTCGAGCTTCACCGTTCGGATCCTGGACGAGAACGGCGTCTATCGAACCCTCCAGGGGCCGGACTACGAGTTTGCATTCCGGCCGATGAACCTCAACGCGGGATTCCACCATTCGGTGTTTCGTGAGGTCAATCGCGTCCTCAACGTCGATGGCGAGTGGGTCGCGTTCTACTCCGAGCTCAGCTCGGTGGATCCCGGCAACTGCCCGACGATCGGTCAGGGGAGCCGGCTGGGCTATCGCTCGTTCGCAGTCAACGGCAGCCTATGGGATGGCTGGCTCGGGGTGGAGCGCGAGATCCATCAGACGGTGGGCTCGCCGCCGCGGGCCGAGGTCGTCAACTGGGATGGCTTCTGGGGGGTGCAGGCGCCGTCGCCGCTGGTCGAGGCGGATGGCACGGTCCACTATTACTTCACCAAGGACAACCAATGCCAGGACGGCGCCGCGGCCAGCGGTTTCAACTATCTCGACATCAACCATGCCGAGCTCGAGACCTACGGCGGTAACCTGGTGGCCAACGGCAACTGGGAGTCCGACACCCTACAGCTGCCCTTCACCAGCGCGTTCAAGGGAAATCTGAGTGTGGTCGACAACCAGGCCGCCACCGGCGTGCGGTCTCTGCGGCACGTGGCGAACGGTAACGACAGCCGCACCAAGCCCTGGGTGAACACGCCGAGCGCCATCGTCACCGAGGTGGTCGGCGAGCAGGACTTTCGCTTCTCGGTCAGTGCCAAGGCGAACCAGAGCGCCTCGACCCAGGTCTACCTCTTCTGTCTCGACCAGAACCTGAAGTGGCAGACCTTCGGTTCGTCGTCGGGGCATTTCACCGCAACCCCGGCCTGGCAACGCCTGGAGCACAGCCACTCCTGCCCGGCGGGTACGCGTTACCTCAGCGTCCGACTGGACAACAACCAGAGCGGGCGCACGGTCTGGTGGGACGACGCCCGGGTGGCCGAGGACAACCTGCTGGCGGACGGCAGTTTCGAGAGCGGTCAGCTGCTGCTGCCGTTCAGGACGGCGGCGAGAGGCAGCCTGAGCCCGGATACGACGGTCGCTCATTGGGGGAGCACCTCCCTGCGCCACGAGGCCACGGGTGGCGACAGCTACACCCTGCCCTGGCAGAAGGACACCGGCGCCCTCATCGCGGCGGCCGAAGGGCCCCAGACCTTCCGCTTCTCGGCCTGGGCGTTGGCAGACGAGCCCAGTGCGTCGATCCAGCTGTTCATCTTCTGTCTCGACGACGAGCTCAAGTGGCAGCAATACGGCGCCTCGTCGGGCACGTTCTCAGCCGGCCTGAACTGGCCCAACGAGCCCTTCGAGCACACCCACACCTGCCCGGCCGGCACGCGCTACGTCAGCGTGCGGCTCGACAACAACACCGCGGGCACCACGGTCTGGTGGGACGACCTGGTGCTGCGTGCCGTCGATTGAACCGAAGAGCAGGCGAAAGGAGGTGAAGCCAATGCCAGTCGATGCTCGGATCCGAGCAGGTATCAAGGGCGAGCTGGTGCCCTTGGGCTGACGCGCTCTCGGCCACCGCTGGGCCTCGGCGTGCAACCGGACCGGTTCCTGCACGTAGAGTTCTTAGGACCGGAACCCGATCCGTTGAGCTCTCATGGACGATCGCAACCTTCCGCCAGATTTCGGCTGCCGGCCGTTCTACTCGCGAGAATGGTGTATCGACCCGCCCCGCGGGTGTCTGTCGGTGGCTGATCGAGACTTCCGGCTCGAACCGCAGGCGATGGCCGTGCTGGTCTACCTGGCTCGCCGCTCCGGGCGCGTGGTCTCCAAGCGAGAGCTCTTCGAGCAGGTCTGGGAAGGTCGAGCAGTGAGCGATGACGCTTTGACCGTGTCGATCTACGGGCTGCGCAAGATCCTTGGGGATAGTGCGCGGGATCCTCGGTTCATCGCCACGGTGCCACGCCAGGGCTATCGCTGGATCGGGCCGATCAGCGATCGTCCGGCCGCCACCGGTGCCGTGGCCGATTCTCCATCGGGTCGAGTCGACCTGGGCGGCGGTTCGCGTTTCGGCGCCCCACGTCTCCGGGCTCAGGCGTCGGCGATGGCCGTCGCCGGCCTGATCGTTGCCTCCTTCGCGATGGCGTTCAACCTGGACCGCTGCGCTCTAGGTCGAGTCGGCACCGCCGACCCCGAGCGCGTCGGTACCGCCGCCACCGGTACCCAGGCCCGGGCGGTCGCAGGTGAAGCCTCTGTCGGCAGCCAAACGAAGCATCCGGTGTCGCTCGCCGTCCTGCCGTTTGCCGATCTGAGCCGCCAGGCCGACAACGCCTTCCTCGCCGAGGGACTGAGCGCCGAGCTGGTCGATCTCCTGGTGCGCACCGGGGCCATGCAAATCGCTGGTAGGACCTCTTCACTGGCGGCCCAGAAAGCGGGTTGGACGATCCCGCAGATCGGCCGTCAGCTCGGCGTGCACTACGTTCTGGAGGGCTCGGTCCAGCGAGACGAGCAGCAGTTGCGAGTCACCGTCCAGCTGAGCGACGCGGCCGACGGTTTCCACATCTGGTCCGAACGCTACGCCTGGGAGCTGCCAAACAGCTTGGAGCTGCAGTCCGAGATTGCCCTGGCTATTGCCGAATCGCTCGATGTCGAGCTCCCATCCGAGACCCTGCACAGAGGCTCGCGCCGGATCGATGGCGGTTTCGAAGCCTATGAGGCCTACCTGCGGGGCCGATACCACTGGCATCAGGGCGGCCAGAGGCAGTTGCAGCAGGCCGCAGCCTACTTCGAGCGCGCCATCGAGATCGATCCCCACTATGCCGCCGCTTACTCGGGCCTGGCGGATACCTACTTGCTGCTGCCGGTCTTCACCCGAGGATCGCGCCGGACTTACCTCGAGCGAGCCCAAGCCGCAGCGGATCGGGCCTTGGCGCTGGATCCACTGCTCGCCGAATCCCAGGCGAGCCGGGCCGAGGTCCGCTTGCGGTTGGACCACGATGTGGCGGGGGCCGAGCAAGGCTTGCGCCGCGCCTTGGCGTTGAACGCGCGTTATGCCAGCGCCCATCACCGGCTCGGCAACCTGCTGTTCTCGCGCCAGGGTCGCTTACAGGAGGCCCTGGACCATATCCGGCAAGCCGAGCGTCTCGACCCGCTGAACCTGATCTACAAGCAGGCTCTGGGGCACTTTCTGTTGCAGTCGGGTGCCGCCCGGGAGGCTAGGTCGAAGTTCCTCGAGGCGGCAGCGGCTGACGCGACCTCCCCAGGTCCTCTGTGGGGGCTGGCTCGGTGCGCCTTCACGCAAAGGCGGTACGGTGAGGCGGCTCGCATCTTGGAGAAGCTCCGGCAGCTCGAGAGAGATGGCGGAGAAGGGTTTTTCCGCCTCGGCCAGTTCGAGACCCTGACGATTGCGCGTCATCTGGCGGGGGATCACGAGCGCGAGCTGGCCGACGCCCTGGCGGCGCAGAGGGCGGCGCCAGGTAGCCCGTGGGCGATCCAGATGGAGGCCAGAGCCCGGGTCGCATCGGGCGAGGCGGTCACCGTTCGGGCGATGGTCGACCGCCTGCTGGCAGACCCGGACCTCACCGGCCAGCGAGCCCACTGGTGGCTGCGACTCGTCGCCGAGCTGCGAGTGCATGGCGAGCAGGAGGCGGCTCGGTGGACAGCGGCACGCCTCGCTGATCGCTTCGCACCCCAAGTCGAGCTCGGCGGGAGCGAAGGCGACCGGTTGATGCGCTCTGTCGCCCTGGCTTTCTGGTTATCCGACCAGCCAGAGGCCGCACAGGTGTTGGTCGAGGCGATCCTCCGAAGCCTGGACGCAGGCGATCGTGACGCCTCAGATCCGGTGTTCCTGGGTGAGGTCGGCAGCCTGGCGGCTCGGGTCGGCGACAGAGCCACCGCCGAGCGACTCTTTCGCCGGCTCGGCGACCTCGAACGACGCGGTGAGGCCCTCTTCTGGCAAGCTGCCATCGCGGCCGCCCTCGGCGAAGGAACGCGCGCCGTTGATCTGCTCGAGCAGGCCCTGGAGCATGGATTCGTCGATCTGGCAGCGATCCACTCGGGGCCGTACTTCATCAGCCTGCACGACCATCGATCGTTCCATCAGCTCACCCTGCCGCGGCACGCCGATGGCCACGAGCATTCCTCGACGGCGTCCGGCCTATCGTTATAGCCGCACTTCGCCGGCACCGGACGTTTTCCTTAGGTGCCAGGGTGCCGTGGATGGACTCTATTGCGTGTGTGGCTGCTCGAACCCCTGCACCGTCTGCCAGGCGATGCGTTGCAGCTGGCGGGCATCGTCCGGGGCGATGCCGAGGCTAGCGGCGTCCTGGTCGTCATAGGGGATGCCGACGGGGCTCGTATCGTAGAGAGTGGCGAAGAGCACGCAAGCCGCCAGGTAGCTGCCTGCTGGCGTCGGATGGATGCCGTCGCGGACGAAGAGATCGATGTCGGCGTCGGCTTGCCGGAGCCGGCCCCAGGCTTCGCCGGCCGGCGCGATCTCGACTTGTAGCCGGGTAGCAAGCTGGGCGTAGTTCTTGCGGATCCGGGGCAGCATCTCGGGCTTTCCGCGGTAGGCCCAAGTCATGTAGAAGATCGGTGTGGCGCCGGCCGTTCTGACGGCTCGGACCAGGCGACTGGCGAAGGGGAAGGAGTCGGCAGCGGAGCCCGAGATGAAGCGGCCGTTCTCCTGCAGCACGACATAGTCCCAGCCGCCGCGGCGGATCACCGCCAGGGGGGCGTCGTCACCGCGCCGTTCAGTGTGGCCGGAGAAGGTCTCGCCGCTGCGAGTCACCTTGCGCGCGATCATCGAGCGCTCGGCTCCGCTCTGCCGCGCCAAGCGGGCGACGAGGGACGGCAGGTCGTTGTAGTAGGTCAGGCTGTTGCCGATGAACAGGACACGCAGTGGTTCCGGCTTCGGGCTCGGCGTCGGGTCGGCCTGTTCGGCGACAGCCGCCGCCGTGAACGCCAAGAGCGCCGTGATCGCCAAGAGCGCCGTGATCGCCAAGACAGCGGCGCGAGAGACGAAGGCGATGCTGCAGTGTCGAACCATGGTCTATGATCTCTCAGATCCTCGAATCAGGAAATGTACCGCATTCGACGGCCCGATTCGCCCGCGATCGCAGCCGCTCGTGCCCAACACGGAGGCCTGAAGATGAAGAGCCCGTACCTCGTCCGTTGCCCGCTCCCGACCGTCGCCCTCTTCGTCGTCGCCATGGCCTGGGCCGGCTGCGCCCCGCCGGCCGACGAGGCGCCGGCGCCAGCTCCGGCGCCGGCCGAGCCAGCTGAGCCCCGGGTGGAGCCGCAGTTCTCCCTCACCCGCGATCAAACCCACAACAAATTCAGCCGCGCCATCCCACCGGTGCTCACCGTCCCTTCGGGCGCCATCATCGAGACGCATACCGAAGAAGCCTCCGACGGCCAGTTCACCGCCGACTCGACCGTCGACGAGGTCACCCAGCTGGACTTCGAGCCTATCCACCCCCTGACCGGCCCGATCGCGGTCGAAGGGGCCGAGCCCGGCGACGTGCTCAAGGTCACCCTGCACGAGGTCGAGCTCGGCGATTTCGGTTGGGTGTCCATCGCCCCCGGCTTCGGGTTTCTGGCCGACGAATTTCCCGATCCTTTCATCCGCACTTTCCGCTTCGCCGAGGGCGCCACCGAGGTGCAATTCAGTGAAGGCATCACTCTGCCGCTGGCGCCGTTCCCCGGCGTCATGGGCGTTGCGCCCGACACCGACGAGATGCTCTCCACCATTCCGCCGCGCGCCAACGGCGGCAACATGGACAATAAATACCTGACCGCCGGCACCACGGTCTACTTCCCGGTTTTCGTCGAAGGCGCCAACTTCTCGATCGGCGATGCCCACGCCGTCCAAGGCGACGGCGAGGTCTGTGGCACCGCCATCGAAGCACCGATGCGCATCGTCTTCGAGCTCGAGGTCCTCAAAGGCGGCCGCTCCCTACCCGAGCCGCAATACGAGACCGACGAGTACTACGGCGTCACCGCCTTTGCCGAGACCATCGACGAAGCAGCCAAGAAAGCCACCCGTTACATGATCGACTACCTGGTCGAAGTCCGTGGCATGGACCGCACCGAGGCCTACGTCCTCTGCTCCCTGGCCGGCGACCTGAAGATCTCCGAAGTGGTCGATGTGCCGCATGTCCTGGTCAGCATGCACATGCCGAAGGGGATCTTCAGCAACTGACGTGCCTTAGCCCCCGACTCGGTCCCTGTAGGATAGGTGTTACAGCCGCAGCACGGCGATTTTTCGCCCGTTGTGCAGTCGTTCACGACGCGAGCAGCGCTCGGGCAGTGGTGGGGCGTTGTCTCGCTGATCAAAGATGGCCAAAGTGCCTGCCTCTAGATCGAGGCGATCGAGATAGCCCTCGAGCTGTTCGAGACCAGCGATCAATGGGTCCGCCTCACCTTGACGACGGACTTTGATCTCCACCGCGAAGCGCTCGACCTCGCCGGTCGCGAGCGGCCATCGGATGAGAAGATCGACTCGGCCGCTGCCAACTGCGAACTCGCGATCAATCGTCGGAAATCTTGTGAACTTGGTGATCTTCTCGGGATTGCCGTTGACGATCTTCTGCAAGAATGCCATCAGCACCAACTGAGCTGCTGCCTCGGGATAGGCCTTCTGGCGTGCGAGCATCCATTCGGCGTTCTCTTGCCAGAAAGCCATGAAGCCGTCGAGTAATTGGGGCCATTGCAGGTGGCCTTGATCGTCGACAAAGGAAGCTTGGTGGATGGGGAGGAATTCTTCAGTAACGGAAGTGAGGGCACGCGGGATGATCTCTCTGTAGATCGGATTGGCGATGGCCATGCCACCGGTAGGCCTACTGGCGATCAGCCCCAGGTCCTTGGCGAATTGGACGTCGTCATCGAGGATGTCGTCCTCGGGATACCGACCTGCGAGGATCGGTTGTAGCACTCTCCTGATTCGATCCTCTCGTAGCCGGTCCATCAGGGAATCGAGATGGGTATCACGGCGCCGTATGAGAATCTCTTTCGCCAGATGGACATGGGGCGTATCGATCTCCACGTCGCGGTCAGACACCAAGGTCTCCGTCAGCTGCCGCGCCAAGGCGTTGACCAGCCAGGGCTGCCCGCCGGTGAGATCGAAGGCTTGGCGTTTGGCATCTTCGGTGAAGACTTGTCCAGTTGCTCCAGTATGTTGCTCGTAGAGTTCCGCAACCTCTTCCGGTGTGAAGTTCCTCAACCGGAAGGAGTCGCTCTTGACATTGAACGGCGAAGCCGTACCAAGGCTATTCACATCTCCGTGAGGAAGTACTCGGTAGTCACGGACATTTCGTAAGCCGATCAAAGCGATGGACTGTGGAAAACCTTCGGGGCGCTGGTCGTAGCGCGCCCGCAATTGACGCAAGAGGGAAATCAACGCGTCGTCGTACAGGGCGTCGATCTCATCTAAAAAGAGAACGATCGGTAAAGGAGAGGCGCGGGCCCAACGAATCAGCAGATCCTGGAAGCGAGTTCCGGGCGGTTGTTTGGGGTCAGGGGCTGGTGGGCGCAGCTCCGGCGCCAACGCGTCGTGGGCGTTCTGCACCAAGAGCGAAAGAATGGAATCCATCGAGCTCTCGAGATCGGGCGCAACTCGTTGGCCAACTTCGCAGCTTGTCAGGAGTGCGGCGTAGCGTCCCTCGGCAGTCAGGCTCTCGGCAAGTGTCCGCAGAGCCGTCGTCTTGCCCGTTTGGCGCGGAGCATGAACGACGAAGTAGAGTTTTTGCTCGATCAGTCGCCGCAGCCCCGCCACCCGTTGCTCGGCAGGGAGCATGTAGTGGTCCGTTGGGTGGCACGGTCCTGCGGTGTTGAAGAACCTGGGCATGTCGGCATCCTATCCCAGGCGTTCCCAACCCCGGCTTTCAGTGATCGAGCCTCAGTTCTTCGGCTCGTCCATCGCCTCGACGTGCGGCACGCTGAGGTATTTCTCGAACCAACCGACGGTGCGCTCGATGAAGTCGAGCTGGTGGGCGCGTTCGTCGAGGCCGTGGGGCTCGCGCGGGTAGTAGACCATCTCGGTGGGCACTTGCTTGAGGCGTAGGCCGGTGTAGAGCTGCAGGCCCTGCTCGGGGTGGACGCGTTCGTCTTTGGCGCCGGTGACGACGAGGGTCGGGGTCTTGGCCTGGTTCAGGTAGGCCATGGGGGAGCGCTTCCAGTGCAGCTCGGGTTGGTCGTACCACCAGGAGTTCCAGTGCACGATGGACATCTCGTTGGGGATGTCGGTGGTGCCGGCGAAGGAGATCCAATTGGTCAGTCCGGCGGCGACGACCGAGGCCTGGAAGCGCTCGGTCCAGCGGGTCGCGGCCCAGGCGGACATGTAGCCGCCGTAGGACCAGCCGCCGGTGCCGACGCGGTTCGTGTCGACCAGACCGCGCTCGATCAAGGCGTCGACGCCGGCCAGGATGTCGTCGAACTCCTTGCCTCCAAGGTCGTCGTGGTCCGCCTTGCTGAAGGCCACGCCACGACCCTGGCTGCCGCGGTAGTTGGGCTCCAGGACCATGAAGCCCTTGGCGGCAAGGAGTTGCACGGGGTAGCCGGCTCTCGTTCTCCAGCCGTTCAGGCTGACCCCTTCGGGACCGCCATGGACCTGTAGAACCAGCGGGTAGCGCTGGCCCTCCTGGTAGTCGAGCGGGTAGGTCAGGACGCCGCCGATCGGCCAATCGTCGGCGCCTTGCCACTGGATCGTCTCCTGGCGCGCCAGGGTGACCTCGGCGAGCTCAGGGTTGAGGTAGCTGCGCCGCTTCGGGGCCGCGCCGTTGCCGTTGGCGACGAAGACTTCCGCCGGGTGGCTCGGGGTCGATGCGGCGAAGGCGATGCGGCCGCCCTGGGCGTCCAGTTGGTCGACGATCAGCTCACCGAGGGGCAGCGGCGTCCGCTTGCCGGTGGCGACGTCGACCCGGTAGAGGGCGTTCTGCTCGCCTTCGGCGGCGAGGAGAAGAAGGGTGTCCTCATCCTGCCAGGCGACGTGGGTGGCGCTGCCTTCGTAGCCTTCGGTCAGGTTGCGGGCGGTGCCGCCGTTAGCAGGGACGACGAAGAGGCTCTGGGCCAACGGGTCGTTGAGGCTGACCGCGCCGAGGTAGGCCAGGTGCTTGCCGCCGGGTGACACTTCCATGCCGGCGAGCTTGCCCTCGGTAGCAGTCAGCATCTCCGGTTGGCCCTGGTCGGCCGCGGCGCGGTAGATGCGTGTCTGCAGGTACTCGTCGTCAGTACGGGCGGTCTGGTTGGCTTGGAAGACGAGCGTCTTGCTGTCGGGAGTCCAGCGGATGAGATTGACATCGAGTGTGTCGTCGAGCTCTTCCTCGAAGGCGCGGTGGGTCTCACCGGTCTCGACATGCAACAGCCAGAGGGTGCGGAATTTCAGGTCCTGATCCAAGACCTTCCAGTCCTTGCCGGCCTCTTTGTCGTTCTTGACCTCCTCCGAATCGGCAGCTTTGGCGGTATAAGCGATCCACTGACCGTCCGGCGACCAGCGATAGGCGGAGATCGAGCCGTCGTGCTCGGTGAGCGGCCGAGCCTCGCCGCCGTCGGCCGGGATAGCGTAGATCTGGGTGTCCTCGTGGTCTGTCTTGCGCTTCACCGTGAAGGTGATTTGTTGGCCGTCCGGCGAGAAGGCCGGCTGGCGTGCTCGCTCCTTGCCCGAGGTGAAGCGGCGTGGCTCGCCGCTATCCGTGTCCGCCAGCCAGAGGTGGAAGTACGATTTACCGGGCTCCTCCTCGGCCTCGCGCGGCACCTCCACCATGTAGGCGATGTGATCACCATCGGGGGACAAGGCAACGCTGTCGACCGAGTGCAGGTCGACGACCATCTCTGCGGTCAGAGCGTTGTCGTCCGCAACCACTTGGGGGGTCGTTAGGACGGCGAGGGGGAGCAAGGCGAGGCCGAGGGACTGGATCCGAGACATGGGCGGTTACCTCTCGCGGCGCAGAGTGGCTCGCGCCGGTTCGTTGGAGAAGGGAAGCTCGTGAAACGATACCAGGATCGCGCCGGCGGCGCGACGTGAGGCGACCGTGCCCCGTGCTACGATTCCGAGGCTCGCCTGACACGAAACGTTTCGCCGAGCGGTCGTTTTCTGGCCTCCGGCCCTGCTCGAAAGGACGATCTGTCGATGAAGATCTCGTCGCGCCTCCTGTTGGCTCTGGTTGCTTTCAACGCCGTGGTCGCTGTCAACACCGCGACCGCACCGGCCTTGGCCCAGGTGGAAAAGATCGATGCCGCAGTCGCCGAGGTGGCGCCGCAGATCATCGAGCTGCGCCACCGTATCCACCAATACCCGGAACTCGGCAACCGGGAGTTCGAGACCGCCAAGCTGGTCGCCGACCATCTGCGCAGCCTGGGCATCGAGGTCGAGACCGAAGTTGGCGTCACCGGGGTGGTGGGCCTGTTGAAGGGTGGCAAGGACGGGCCGGTGGTGGCGGTGCGAGCCGATATGGATGCCCTGCCGGTCACCGAGGATACGCCCTTCGAGTTCAAATCGACGGTCCGCACCGAATACCTCGGCCAGGAAGTCGGCGTCTCCCACGCCTGCGGCCATGACATCCACACTTCGGTGCAGCTCGGCGTCGCCTCGGTGCTGGCGTCCCTGCGCGACGAGCTCGCCGGCACGGTGAAGTTCATCTTCCAGCCGGCAGAGGAGGGACCGCCGCCGGGGGAGGAGGGTGGTGCCTCGCTGATGTTCGAGGAAGGCGCCCTGGAGAACCCGCGACCAGCGGCGATCTTCGGCCTCCACACTTTTGCCGAGATGGAGGTCGGCCAGCTGGGCTATACAATCGGTCCGGCGTTCGCTTCGGTGGATCACTTCATCATCGACATCTTCGGCAAGCAGGCACATGGTGCGGCGCCGCATTTCTCCATCGACCCGGTGGTCATGGCCTCCCAGGCGGTGTCGGCCTTTCAGACCATCCGCTCGCGCAACCTGCCGCCGCTCGAACCGAGCGTAGTGACGGTCGGTGTCATCCAGGGGGGCGAGCGCTTCAACATCATCCCGGCGTCGGTGCATCTGGAAGGCACCGTGCGGACTTACTCACCCGAGGTGCGCGACACGGTGGAGCAGCGCATGCGCGAGATCCTCGATGGCATCACCCGGGCTGGTGGTGGGACTTTCGAGCTCGACTACCAGCGGGTGACGCCGGCGACGATCAACCACCGCGGCCTCACGGTCCGCAGCGCACCGTCCTTGGAAGCGGTGGTCGGGTCTGACAACGTGATCGAGATCCCACCAACCATGGGCGGCGAGGACTTTGCCGTCTTCGCCAACGAAGTCCCCGGCTTCTACTTCCGCCTCGGCATGGTGAAGCCGGGCACCGAGTCCGGCGGCCACCACACCCCCACGTTCCAGGCCGACGATAGCTCGGTCGAACTCGGCATGCGGGTGATGTCGCGGGTGCTGATCGACTTCTTGAACCACGGCGCCAAGGGGTTATAGGCCCGTCAGCCGGTGTCGTGAGGTCACTTCCAGAATGAGCTCGTCCGACCTAAAGCTCGAGTTGATGCCCGCCGCGGTCGACGTCGAGACGTTGGCCAGTGGGGGCATGATCTTGCGCTCACCGAGTCCGTTGGAGCCTTACGAGGCCCACCTCGGCGAGATGCTGCGCCGCTGGGCGGGAGAGCGCCCGGACCGAACCTTCCTCGCCGAGCGCTCCGGCGACGGCTGGCGTAAGCTGATCTACGCCGAGGCGCTGGGCCAGGCCGAGGCGATCGGCCAGAGCCTGGCGGCGCGTGGGCTCGGCCCGGAGCGGCCGCTGGTCATCCTTTCCGGTAACTCGATCGACCACGCCTTGATCACCCTCGGCAGCCTGCTGGCCGGGGTGCCGGTCGCGCCGGTATCGCCGGCGTACTCCTTGATGAGCCGCGATTACGGCAAGCTGCGGCACGTCTGGGACTGTGTGCAGCCGGGTATGGTCTTTGTCGAACAGGCGGCGCCCTTCGCCGCGGCGCTGGCCAGCGTCGACCTTTCGGCGACCGAGGTGGTGACGAGCGGCGCGATCGCAGGCGACTTAGCGATGACGCCTTTGGCGGAGCTGCAGGATGCCACGCCTGGCGCGGAGCTGCGTGCGGCAGAGGCAAGGGTGGGACCGGAAACGGTCGCCAAAGTTCTCTTCACCTCGGGCTCCACCGGCACGCCCAAAGGGGTGCTCAACACCCACCGCATGCTGTGTTCGAACCAGCAAATGATCGCGCAATGTTGGCCCTTCCTGGAGAAAACGCCGCCGGTGTTGGTGGACTGGCTGCCGTGGAACCACACCTTCGGCGCCAACCACAACTTCAACCTGGTGCTGAAGCACGGCGGCACACTGCATATCGACGCGGGCAAGCCAGCACCGGATCTCTTCGCCGAGACAGTGCGCAACCTACGGGAGACCTCGCCGACCCTCTACTTCAACGTACCGGCCGGCTTCGCCCAACTGGTCGCGGTGCTGGAGCGCGATGGGGCCTTACGAGCGAGCTTTTTCCGTCGCCTACAGCTGATCTTCTATGCCGGAGCCGCGCTGCCGCAGGACCTCTGGCAGCGGCTCGAGGCTCTGTCCCTCGCCACCCTCGGGCGCAAGGTCCTGATGGCCTCGGCCTGGGGCTCGACCGAGACCGCGCCCCTCGCCACGTCGGTCCATTTCTCCATCGACCAGGCCGGGGTGATCGGCCTGCCGGCACCGGGTGTCGAGCTCAAGCTGTTGCCCGCCGGCTCGAAGCTCGAGATGCGTGTGAAGGGACCGAATGTCACGCCGGGCTATTTGCGCGATCCGGAGCTCACCCTCAACGCCTTCGACGAGGACCGCTTCTACAAGATCGGCGATGCCGGGCGTCTGGCAGATCCGGCGAACCCGAGCAAGGGGCTGGTATTCGATGGTCGGGTGGCGGAGAACTTCAAGCTCGTCACCGGGACCTGGGTGCACGTCGGTGCGTTGCGGGTGCAGGCCCTGGCCGCCGCGGCGCCGGTGCTGCAAGACGCTGTGGTCACGGGCCACGATCGGCCTTGGATCGGCCTCTTGGCCTGGCTCAACGTCGCCGGCTGTCAGGCGATTTGTGCCACGGAGGCACGCAACGATTCGGCGCTTCTGGTGCGCGATCCGGCAGTGATCCGCCACGTGCGCGAAGCGATCGCACGGCACAACGCCGAGCATCCGGCGTCCTCGACCCGTATCGCGCGAGTGCTGTTGATGGCCGAGCCGGCTTCGATCGACGCCGACGAGATCACTGACAAGGGGTATGTCAACCAGCTCGCTACCCTCGAGCGTCGAGCGGACCTGGTCGAACGGCTCTACTTGAACGAGCCGCCGGAGGATGTGATCGTCGTGACAACCCCTGCCGACGTCTGAACGGGACCCCCGAGGCGTTCATGCTTCGTTCATCGGAGTCCGGCGACAATCCCCGCTGTGATGCCGAAGCTCATCGAGAAGATTCTTGCCCGCAAGGCGAGTGTGGCGGCTGGCCTCGCTGCAGCTGGGCTCGGCGTTGCCGCGGCGCGGTGGGTGGACGACGCCCTTTGGGGTTTTGCCGTGGCGCTGGCGGCTGCGGTGATCCTGGCTGTGCCGGTAGCGTTTCTCGGCCGTCTCGGGCGTGGCGATGTTCGCACGTGTCTTCTGACGCTTCTCGCCGTTGCCTCTTTGGCCCAGGCGGCAGGTCCCGATCTGTGGCGCTTCCTGACCTCTTCCGA
>JBCCGX010000068.1:0-17202 GCA_039029035.1 Acidobacteriota bacterium
CTCGGCGCGGCCCCAGCTTACCCTGATGTCGTCGGCGTTGGCCTGCTGCGAGTAGAGCAGCGCCGAGCGCAGGCTCTCGCGCACCCGGGTGTCGGTGGTCTTGCTGCGGTAGCCCGCCCGATGACGTAGCCGAAGATCCTTACGGCCACCCTTCAGCTTCACCTCGATTTTGTGGTAGCGGCCCTCTTCGGCGCTGTCCGAGGCGATGCCGAGGGAGTAGAACGATTCGAAGTCCTGCGACGCCTTCTCGAGGGCGGGCAGGATCTCGTTGGTGTTGACGATCGCTCGGCCGCCGGTCTCGATCGCCATCAGGCGCAGCGGCGCTTGCAGGTTTTCCGGTACGATGGAGTCGAGGGTGCGGCGGATGTCCGGGTCGACGAAGCCGGCGTACTCCGCGTTGCCGAATTCGAGCCCCCGCATGCCGCCGGCGTCGACGGTGTAGAAGGCGACGCGATGAGCGTTGGCATGACGGTTGATGCGCTCGAAGCTGCGCGTGTTGTCGTGGCGGGGAATCTCGGAGTAGGGCTCCGAGACGTTGAATTTCTCGGCTACAGCGTGGAACGCTTCCTCGCCGGCGGCCATCGGCACGCCGCTGGAGACGTGCACCAGGGCCTTGCGTCCGCTCAGGCCGCCGAGGGATTCGATCAGTCGCTGCAGGGCGTCCGCCGTGTACCCGACGCCGTTCATCCGCTCCTCGGCGTAGCTGCGGGCGTAGAGCAGCGCTTGGCGCGCGTCGTCGGACTTGTCGATGCGCTCGAGGGCGGAGACCAGGTCGCGCCGCCTCGAGGCGGCGAACCCCGAATCATCGATGATCTCGTCGAGCGCGATCCTCAGCAGCTCGATGTCGTCAGTGAACGGTTGACGGACCTCCAGCGACCGATCGTAGGTCACCACCATCGCCTGATCGCCGGGGCGCAGGGCTCGGCCGATGAAGTGGCGCAGGGAAGGGAAGATCCGGTTGCGTTCGAGCGCCTGGATGTTGAAGTTGTCGATGTAGATGATCATCCACAACCGGTGCTCTTCGGCTACGCGTGCCGCCGTTTCACCCAGGTCGAGCGATGGCTCTCGCGGGCCAGAAGCGGACTGCTCGTCTTCGGCATCATTCGTCACCGGGCGGCCGCCGGCGACGGCGTAGAAGTTGGTCACCTCGGTCGGCTTGCCGTCGCGGAAGACGAGAAAATCGTCTTTGCCCAGGCCTTCGATCGCGTTGCCTTTCTTGTCGGTCACCCAGACGTCGATGTTGGCGATCTCGACATCGACCACATCGAAGAAATCCTCCGCCGCGGGGCGGGCCGTGCTCTCTGCCGCCGGCTGCGCCGACACGGCGAGAGCTCCGGCGGCCAGGAGCAGGGCGCTGAGGATAGGGAACGGGCGTGGGTGCTGCATTGAGAGGCTCCTCGGGTTGACGTCGTTCACGCCGATGACGAAGGATAGCAGCATATGGCGAGTGCGGATCTACTACTCAGCCGGCTCGACCAGCTGCGAACGCTGCGGAGCGCCAGCCTGGGCGACGCCTTGCGGCGCGAGCGGCTGCACCGGCTAACCGATTGGCAGGCCCAGAGGCTGGCGCGCACCCACGCCGACTTGCTCGCCAATCCGCGCTACCGTCCGGCGGTGCGGTTTTTTCTCACAGACCTCTACGGGCCGATGGATTTCAGCCAGCGTGACCGCAAGCTGGAGCGGATCTCGCCGATGTTGGCCAAGGTCCTGTCGGAGAACGCCCTGCACACCATGGGGTTGGCGCTCGAGATGAACGTGGTGACCGAAGAACTCGATCACGCCATGGAGCAGACGTTGGTGGCGACTGGGTTTCCGCCGGATTTGACCGACGAGGTCTATATCGAGGCCTACCGCCGGTGCGGTGAAGTCGACAGGCGACGGCGGCAGATCGACTTGATTCGCCAGGTCGGGGAGGATCTCGACGAGATCGTCACCCGGCCGTGGATCCGCCGCGCGCTACAGATGGCGCGGCGGCCGGCGCGGCTGTCCGGTCTCGGCGATCTACACGAAGTGCTGGAGCGCGGCTTCGAGGCTTTCCATGGCATGCGCGGCGCGGCCGAGTTCCTCGACACGATCGTCGGCCGCGAGCGCCGGATCATGGAGCGCATCTACGAAGACCATCCAACGCCCTTCGACTTGGAGGAGAAATGAGCCCGGCACTGTGCCTCCGACACTGTGCCACCGAGCCTCGATCTTGAAAGGAGCATTGATGAGCAGTTTGTTGGTCGTGATCGTGATCGGGCTCATTGGCGGCGTTGCCGCCGGCTTACAAGGCCCGTTGGCTGGAATCGTCGGCAAGCATGTCGGCATCCTGGGCAGCATCTTCATCATCCACCTGGGCGGGACCCTGGTCTCGGGACTGTTGCTCCTTGTCCCCGGCGCCGGCGGCTTGGCCGGTTGGCGCAACGTGCCGTGGTATGCGTTGGCCGGCGGTGTCCTCGGACTCGCGCTGATCGGCGCTCTGACCTTCTGCATTCCCCGGATCGGCGCCGCCGCAGCGATCACCTTGATCATCGTCAGCCAGCTGACCATCGCTGCCTGCCTGGACCATTTCGGCCTCTTCGTCGAGTCCGTGCGCAGCTTCGATACGACGCGGGTCCTTGGACTAGTCGTTCTCTTCTTCGGCACCTGGCTCGTGGTCCGGTAGCGCTCAGGTTAGACTGACGAGCTCTGCTCTCTATCCCTTTGGAAACTCATTCTCGAGAGGTGATTCGTGCGATTCTCCAACACGGTTCGGATGGTGCTCGTTCTTGCTTGGTGTCTTGGCCTAGCTGCTCTTGTTGAGGCCTGGCCGGCTGTGGCGCAAAACGCCCGCTTCAGCGATTACTGGCACCAGGGCAAGGCCGAGATCACCAGCTACACCTTGGAGCAGGCGCGCTATGGCGAGGTCCACCCGGGGCACGCAGTGTTGATCTACGTGACCGAGGACTTCTCGCGTAGCAAGCAGGTGAAGCTCGACCGGCCTGGCGCCGCCGGGGCAGATCGGGTGCCGATCCTCAAACTCAACTTCACCAAGAAGTTTCTCACCGGCATCTATCCCTATTCGATGATGTCGTCGATCTTTAGTCCGGTCGATGGCTCGACCGGCGGCCAGCCGCTCAAGGTCACCACCTCCTCCCAGGAGTGGTGTGGCCACACCTTCACCCAGCTCAATCGGGCCGGCGACGGCTATCGCATCCGGCAGCTGTCTTACTTCGAGAGCGAGGGGGACGAGAGCGTGACCCTGGACGATGCGATGACCGAGGACGGTCTGTGGACAACGATCCGCCTCGATCCGTCACGCCTGCCCACCGGGGCGCTGCAGTTGATTCCGGGCACCCTGTACTCGCGACTGCGCCACCTCCCCTGGGAGCTGCAGGAGGCCACTGCCACCCTGGAGCCGGTCACCGGCCAAGCCGGGTTGATGGCCTACGAGCTGCACTATCCACGCCTCGGCCGGCGGTTGACGATCCACTTCGAGAAGGCGTTCCCGCACGCCATCGAAGGTTGGGAAGAGGCCTACTCTTCGGGTTGGGGGCCGGGGGCCAAGACCCTGAAGACGCGCGCGACGCGGTTGAAGAGCTTGCTGAGCGACTATTGGGCGCGCCACGATTTGGCGGACGTCAACCTGCGCCAAGAGCTCGGTTTGGAATAGCCGTCCGGCCTAGTTCCCGGAGCACATGGCCCACCCACACGATGGATTGTTCGCCGCGAAAGCGGCCTGATTGTAGGAACCATCCGGTTGGGCGTCAAGCTCGTTTCGTGGTATCGATAGATATGAGCTCCCTACGCGACAGCCTGCAACAGCACTTCGGCTACGATCGCTTCCTACCCGGGCAAGAAGCGATCGTTGAGTCTCTGTTGGCGGGTCGCAACGCTGCTGCGGTGTTTCCCACCGGCGGCGGCAAGTCGTTGTGCTACCAACTGACGGCGCAGCTGCTACCCGGTCTGACGCTGGTGGTGTCGCCACTGATCGCCTTGATGAAGGATCAGATCGACCAGCTGGCGGCGCGTGGCATCGCCGCCCAGCGCCTCGACTCGACCCTGGATGCCGACGAGTATCGCGGCATCATGGATGCCGTGCGGTCGGGCTCCTTACGGCTCCTGTACGTGGCGCCCGAGCGTTTCAACAACGAGCGCTTTCGCGGCAGCCTGGCCCAGGTGAAGATCTCTCTCTTCGCGGTCGACGAGGCTCATTGCATCTCGGAGTGGGGGCACAATTTTCGGCCCGACTATCTCAAGCTGGCCGAGGTCGCCGAGCGCTACGGCGCCGAACGGATCCTGGCGCTCACCGCCACCGCGACCCCCAAGGTACTCGACGATATCTGTCGCGGCTTCCGAGTCGATGTGGACTGTGCCGTACGCACCGGATTCCATCGTCCCAATCTCGAGCTGCGAGCGACGCCGATTGCGGCCAAGGTCCGGGACGCAACGCTGGTCGGGCGGCTGGGCGAGCGACCTGCCGGACCGTCGATCGTTTACGTCACCCTCCAGCGCACGGCAGAAGAAGTGGCCGAGCATCTGGCACGATCCGGCTTCGATGCCCGTGCTTACCACGCCGGTCTGAAGGCCGAGCATCGGGCAGAAGTGCAAGACTGGTTCCTCGCTTCGGATCACGCCGTGGTCGTCGCTACGATCGCCTTCGGCATGGGGATCGACAAGTCCGATATTCGCTATGTCTACCACTACAACCTGGCCAAGAGCTTGGAGAACCTCTCGCAGGAGATCGGCCGCGCGGGTCGCGACGGCGAGGCGGCGATCTGCGAGAGCTTCGTTTGCCCGGACGATCTGACGGTGCTGCGTAACTTTGCCTATGGTGATACACCGTCATTGGCTGGCGTCCGCGGTTTGGTGGAGGAGCTCACCGGCTTGGACGAGCAGTTCGACGTCAGCTACCATGAGTTGGCGAGCCGGCACGATATCCGGGTTCTGGTCGTGCGGACCTTATTGACCTACCTGGAGCTCGATGGCTATCTCGAAGCCGGTACGCCGACCTATTCGGCCTATCGCTTCAAGCCGCGACAAACCTCCATGGAGATTCTCTCCCGTTTCCAGGGCGAGCGCCGGCGCTTTTTGAGTGCCCTCTTTCGCCAGGCGAAGAAAGCCCGAGTGTGGTTCGATATCGACCTCGACCGCGCCAGCCGAGCGATCGGCGCACCGCGCGCGCGCCTGGTCGGGGCGCTCGACTACCTGGCCGAGCAGCAGATGCTCGAACTGCAGGTCGGCGGAGTACGCCATCGATACAGCTGGCGGCGTCGCCTCGACGACGCCGAGGCCGTGGCGCGGGACCTTCACAGCAAAACCCTCCTGCACGAGGAGCGCGAAGTGGAGCGTCTCGAGCAGGTGCTCGAGCTAGCGGCGCTCGATGGCTGCCAGACGGCTGCCTTGTGCGAGACCTTCGGCGAGACCCTGGAGCAGCCCTGTGGCCACTGTGGTTGGTGTCTGGACGGGCAAGAGCCGGTGCAGCTTTTGGAGCCGCCAGAGGTCGAGATCGACGAGAGCCTGTGGCGCCGGGCCGAGGCCGAACGCGAGGAGCAATCCGAGGTCCTGTCCGAGCCGCGGACCTTCTGCCGCTTTCTGGCCGGCCTGCGCTCACCGCGCATCAGCAAAGCACGGCTCGCTTCTCATCCGCTCTTCGGCGCCTTCGAGAGGGTGCCCTTTCCGACGATTCTCGAACGGGTGAAGAGTGCCGCGACGAGCACGCCGATGGATGGTGACCCATGACCCGGATCGCGATCCTGGCCGATATCCATGGCAACATGCCGGCCCTCGAAGCAGCGCTCGACGACCTCGCCGGCCAGGCGGTGGACGAAGTTCTGATCGGCGGGGATCTCGTCGGCCGCGGACCCCAGGGCAGCCAGGTGGTGCAGCGTATTCGCCAGCTGGGGTGCGAGTCGATCGGTGGCAACCACGAGGACTATCTACTGGATTTTCGCCGTGGCGAGATTCCCGACGACTGGCGCGGTGCGGACGAATGGGCGGCGGCCCGCTGGATGGCGGCCGAGCTCGAAGACGATGATGTCGCCTACATCGAGCAGCTGCCGTTCTCGCTCGCTCGACCGGGTTTCTGCCTGGTCCATGGGACGCCGCGGACCAATCGGGAAGGCATCGGGCCCTGGACCGGGGAAGAGCAGATTTCCGCTTACGCCGGTGAGGTCGAAGAGCGCGTCTTGGTCTGTGCGCACACCCACCGGCCGATGATTCGCCAGGTCGAGAGCGGACTGGTGGTCAACGTGGGCTCGGTCGGCCTGCCGTTCAACCGTGACCACCGCGCGCAATACGCGATTCTGGAGAGCGGCGGAGAGCACGGCTGGCGCGTCGAGCTACGCCAGGCGGCCTACGATCTGGAGGCCATCTACGAGATCTACGACCGGTCGGGCTTCCTCGCCGAGGGAGGCGTCACCGCCCAGCTCCTGCGCTTGGAGCTCGAGCATGCCACGCCGCTCTTGGTGCCGTTCCTCGAGTGGGCCAAGGCGGTCGAGGTGCCGGCGACGGCGGAGCAGCTCGATGCCTTCTTCGAGGTCTACCATCCGGGGCAGCCGCTGCGGGAGTTTGCTCGCCGATTGCGCGAGTTGAGATCCGAAGCGGAACGGGAGCGCGCCGCCCGGGATTGAAATCTGGAGCTCGATCTACGACCGGCTGGGGCGATGCCGGGCGATCCAGGCGTCGAGCAGGGCGCGGGCGATCGAGATCCGTGGCGGGATCTTGGGCAGGTCGTCGATGTGGAACCAGGCGGCTTCCTCTAACTCATCCTGATCGACGACGATATCGCCGCTCGCCCAATCTGCATGAAAGCCGATCATCAGCGAGTTGGGGAAGGGCCAAGGCTGGCTGCCGAAGTAGCGCACGTTGTGCACCTGCACTCCGACCTCCTCTTCGATCTCGCGGGCGACCGTTTGTTCCAGGCTCTCCCCCGGCTCGACGAAACCGGCTAGGGTGGAGAACATGCCGGGAGGAAAATGCGCCGAGCGGCCGAGCAAGACCTCTTCGCCGCGCTCGACCAGGACGATGATGGCCGGTGCGAGCCGTGGATAGTGCACCAGGCTGCAACTCGGGCACTTCTTGGACAGCTCGTGGCTCTGGTTACCCGTCGCTGTGCCGCAGCGGCCGCAGATCTGATGATCGCGGTCCCAGGCGACGATCTGAATCGCCCGGGCCGCGATCCAGAACAGGGGCTCATCGAGCCGCATGAACAGGGCGCGTAGCCCGTCGAGGGCCATGCCGGGTGGAGCCTCGGCGCTTGACTCCAGCTCGACCGAGACGACGCCGCGGCCGAGGTACTCGCCGAGATATTGCTGGCGGATCGGTGCCAGGTGAGGAGCAACCGTATCGGCAATGAGCTCGTCGAGCGTCGGCAGCCGGGCTCGACGCCCATCGAGGTGGACCAGGAGACGGTGATCGGAGAAGGCGAACGCCCAGCTGTCCACGGGCGCTTCTTCTGCCGGGCGGACAAAGGGACGAAAATCAGCCGGCAAGGTCATCGAAGGATCCGGCCCCAGGACGCACAGACGCTTGGCAGTGTCTAGCGCCCGAAGCGGCGTTGACGGTCGTCGTAGGCGCGCAGGGCACGCAGGAAGTCGATCTCGCGAAAGGCGGGCCAGTTAGTGTCGGAGAAGTAGAACTCAGAGTAGGCACTCTGCCAGAGCAGGAAGCCGGAGAGGCGGATCTCGCCGGAGGTGCGGAGGATCAGATCGGGCTCTGGCTGGCCGGAGGTGTAGAGATAGCGCGAGATAGAGTTCGGGTCGAGGCTCTCCAGAACGTGGTCGATCGACTCGCCGGAGTCGATCCGTTCGCGGATCTGACGGCGGAAGGCATCGGCGATCTCCTCGCGACCGCCGTAGGCCATGGCGATGTTGAGCTCTAGCTGATCGTAGTCCCGAGTGGCCTCTTCGACGCGGCGGATCTCGTGACGCAGGCTCTCCGGCAAGAGTTCCAGGCGGCCGATGAACCGCACTCGGATGCGATGCTCGTGCACCTCGCCGCCGTTGGCCATCTCTCGCGTCTTGTCTTCGAACAGGCCGAGAAGATCTTCGACCTCGTGGGCGCTGCGCTGGAAGTTCTCGAGCGAGAAGCACCAAACGGTGACCACCGGGATGTCGGCTTGGTGGCACCAGCGAAGCACCTCGTGCAGCTTCTCGGCGCCGAGCCGGTGGCCGACCAGGGCGCTGGCGAAGCCGGCTTGGCGGGCGAAACGCCGGTTGCCATCCATGATGAAGCCGACATGCTTGGGGTTGCGCCAGGTATGCGACTTGGAGCGCAGGCGACGGAGATAGAGGGAATAGAACGGCCTCTTCAGGAGGTCCTTTAGGTACCGCCACGACTCGCTGGCGACGGTTCGACCGCCGGCAAGGGCGTTCCCGACGGGCACAACGCCCGGGTGCTTGAGAGGTGTGACCTCATCTGTCATTGCGATCTCCTGCTGGGACGGGGTGGTGACCCGGAGGTCACTTCAGCGAACGAAGGGAAGGATCGCACGACATTGTGGAGGAAGTGTGAGGAAATTCGAGCGATCCGCAGGCAAAGTAAGCGCGAAGTTCGCCGATAACCAGCTCGGGCGAGCTGTCCTCCGGCGCTTCGCTGTTGCTTCTGTCGGATCTTTACTATCACAAAAGGCCGGAATCCTTGAAGGCCGGCGGCCTCATGTTAAGCTCCCCGCACTACCCGATTCGAAGATGGAGGATCCTGTATGGCCTTGCCGAACTTGACGCTGGGTATCGAGGAGGAGTACCAGATCATCGACCCGGAGACCCGGGAGCTGGCACCGTTCAGCGAGGAGATCGTCACCCGCGGCCAGGTCATTCTGCAGGACCAGATCAAGCCTGAGTTCATGCGCTCTCAGGTCGAAGTCGGTAGCAAGATCTGCCGCGATATACCGGAGGCGCGTGCCGAGGTGATCCGTCTGCGGCGCACCATCCACGGCCTGGCGGAGGAACGCGGGCTGCGCATGGTGGCTGCGAGCACGCATCCGTTCTCGCGCTGGAGCGACCAGTTGGTGACCGATGCGGATCGCTACGAGAAGCTGGCGGCCGACCTGCGTGATGTCGCGCGGCGCCTGCTGATCTTCGGCATGCATATCCACGTTGGAATCGAGGATGTCGAGCTGCGGATCGACGTCATGAACCAAGCGCGATACTTCCTGCCCCATCTGCTGGCGTTTTCGACCAGCTCGCCCTTCTGGCATGGCCGCGACACCGGTCTCAAGTCGTACCGCTCGGTGGTCTTCGAGAACATGCCGCGGAGCGGTATCCCGCCGGCGTTCGGTGCCTACAGCGAGTACCAAGGTTTTATCGATACGCTGATCGCCACCGGCTGTATCGAGGAGCCGACCAAGATCTGGTGGGACATCCGGCCCCATCCCAAGTTCCCGACCCTCGAGTTCCGCGTCTGTGACGTTTGTACGCGGATCGACGAAGTGATCTGCATCGCGGCCATCTTGCAGGCCTTGGTCGCCAAGCTGATCAAGCTACGGCAAGAGAATCGTTCCTGGCGCATCTACCGTCACCACCTGGTAACGGAGAACAAGTGGCGCGCGGTGCGCTACGGCCTGGACGGCAAATTGATCGATTTCGGCAAGCATCGGGAGATCCCTTTGCGGGAGCTGGCGGTCGAGTTGCTCGAGGTCATCGACGATGTGCTCGACGATCTCGGCACACGCAAGGAGGTGGAGTACCTTCACACCCTCTTGGAGCAGGGCTCTAGTGCCGATCGACAGAAGGCGACGTACGCCGAGACCGGCGATTTCAAGGCGGTCGTCGACCAGCTGATGCGGGAATCTCGCGAGGGCTGCCTCTGAGCCTGGAGGCGAATTGTTTTTTCGCCTCCTGCTGCTGTTCACCACCGTCCCCTTGATCGAGCTGGCGCTGCTGGTCGAGATCGGGCGCCATGTCGGCCTGTTGACGACCGTAGCCTTGGTGTTCTTCACCGGCGTCCTCGGTGCCTGGCTGGCACGCAGCCAAGGGCTGCGCACCCTGTCGCGTCTGCAGAGTGAGCTGCAGGCGGGCCGTATGCCCACCGAGCCGCTGCTCGATGGCCTGATGATCTTCGTCGCCGGGGCGGTGCTCCTGACCCCCGGTATGCTGACCGATCTCTTCGGCTTCGCGCTTCTGACACCGGCCTTTCGGCGAATCGTGCAGCGAGTCGTTGCAGGGCGGTTGAAGCAGCGTTTCGTCTTCGCCGGTCCGGGCGTCACTCGGAGGAGCAGTACCGGACCTGGCCCGGCTGCACAGGGGCCTGCCGCGTCCGCCCCGGGGACCAAGCCTCAGGTCATCATCATCGAGCCGGATGAAGAATGACCTAGAGGCGCTGTAGGTAGCTTTCGAACCGGCGTTGAGAGTCGCCTGAGAACGACAGGAAGCGGACGCCGATGCCGCCAACCTGATCGCGCCCGACCATGGTGTGGCGCATGGTCTCGGCGACGCCGGCGATCGGCCGTGGGTCGTCGGGCAGGGAAAACTCGAAGTCGATCTTGGTGCCTTTGTCGTAGCGTCGCTCGGTGCGGATCAACATGCCGCTAGCCGAGAGATTTTCCGTCTGGCAGAGGATCATGTCCTTGGCGCCACCGAGCTTGATCTCCATCCGGGCCAGGAAACGTGCATCCTTGCGCGGGGCGACCTCGAGCAGCCCCGACACCGTGCCCTGGAGCTCGTCTTCAGCGGCCTCGAGCCGCAGCACACGATTAGCGCCGCGACCAACATAGGTCACCGCCTCGTTCGAGTCAGTCGACTCAGCGAGGAGCAGGATGGGCGACCTCAGGCATTTACTCTCAGACTGGCGGGCGGCCTGCAGGAAGACGCCGAGATCCATGTCCGGTAGGGGGTAGCGCACGAGCAGGACCTCGATCTCGACCAGGGTGATCAGCTCCAACGCGCCGGACCCGGAAGGGAAGCGGTCGACGTCGAACGCATCGCGAGCCAGAAATGGCGCAACCCTTCCGAACTCCTCGGGGTTGACCCCGATGACGAGGACGTTTCGGCGCTTTGGCATGTCGAGCTTGTTTCCTCGGCGGCGGTTGTGCGGCAACACCTGCGTGGGCGCGAGAGTCTACTACGGTCGAGCCCGGTCCCCAAACCGGGTCTCGCCATGGCGGGTTTCCCGTGCCGATCGCGTATTGCCTGATTGACTGGATCGAACATCGAGGACCCCAGCCAAGGACGCGACTAACATGGACATGCAAACAGAATCCAGGGTGGCGAACGCGCCGCTGCCGAGCTTCGGCCGAGTGGTCGCGGTGGTGAGTGCCAAGGGTGGCGTCGGCAAGACGACCCTGGCGCTCAACCTCGGCTATGCCATGGCGCAACGCGGCTGGCGAACGTTGATCATTGACACCGACCCACAGGGCTGCCTCGGTCTGTCGCTCCAGGGCGATCTGCGCCGTCGCGAGGGCCTGGCCGAGGTCCTGAGCGGCGAGGCGTCTCTGGCCGAGGCCAGCGTCACCTCGCGCCTGCCCCAGCTGACGCTCCTGTCCGTCGGTCGTCTGCCGGCGACCTCCGCCGCCTGCTGGGTTGCCGGTCTCGAGGACGGCCGGCGGCTCGGCGAAGTGTTCGCTGCAGCACGCTCGGCGTTCGATGTCGTGCTGGTGGACACGCCGCCCGGCATGAGTGGCGCAGCACTCGGCACGATGCGCCGCGCCGACTACGTCGCAGTCGCCCTGCAAGCCGAGCCGCTGGCGGCGCGCTCGGTGGTGCAGGTGCTCGAGGTGCTCGCCGCCTTGCGCGAGGAGGCTCAGGCTGGCACCAACGGCTCCAGAGCGGTGGAGGGGCCGGCGCAGCTCGGCGGCCTGATCTTGACCATGCTGCAATCGCGCGACCGGGACTCGCTGGCGGTGGCGCAGGACAGCTGGCGCCTATTCCCCGGCAACCACGTCCTGGAGACCACAGTGCCGCGCGACAACATTTTTCTCCAAGCCTCGGCCGAAGGCGTGCCAGTCGCTCTGCTGCGCCGCCGGCCACCCGCGGCTGCTGCAGTCTTCGACCAGCTGGCGGCCGAGATCGAAAACAAGATCGAGCTGGAGATGGACGATGGCGCCGAGCGCGCAATCCCTCTACTGGATTGAGCCGGCGACGATCACGTCGCTGCTCGAGGTCCTCGATGGACGGTCGGGGGCCACCCCGACGGCGGCCGGTGCGCGAGCGTCGGCTAGTCCGGCGAGCAAACCTGTGGTGCCCGCCGCGGCGGTTGGCTGCTCGGTCACCGAGCCCATGGCCGTGGCCGAGACGGCCCTGGTCGACAGGCCAGCCGACGACGCCATGCCATCGCTCACCCTGCCGCGCAGACCCTTCGAGGCTCGCCTTGCCGCCCTCCTCGATTGGCTCGTCGGCGTCGTGGTCTACCAGGCCGCCTTCGTCATCGACCACGAGGGCTTGACGTTGGCTGAGGATACGGCAGCAACTGAAGAGGATGCAGCGGCGGACGAGCAGGCATCGGCGGAGATCGTTGCGGCCGCCGCGGCCTTGGGGCGGACCTTGACTGATCTCAGCCAGTCCGGCGAACTGGCCGAGACAACCTGCCTGACGCTGGAGCTGCCATCCCGACATCGCCTCTATCTCTTCGTCGCAACGACGCCCTGGGGCGAGTTGCAGCTCGGTTTCATGACGCAGCGCCTTTTGCCTCGCGACACCCTCGAGGGGGTCGCCGAAGCCTTTCACAGGACGGTGGACGACAAGGAGCACGATCGATGACCACGCCGTACCTCAGCCACTCGGTGGACGACATCCCTTCGCTTCGGGCGGTCTTCGTCACGGCGATGCCGGACTGTCTGCTTTACGATTCCTGGATCCGTACCGACTCGAGCTGGAAGGCCGAAGAGGTCGCTTCCTACTTCGGCGATCTCTTCCGCGCCAATCGCGAAGGGCTCAAAGCCCTCGGCTCGTGGTCGGCCGATATGCAGGTGACGCTCGAATCGCCCGATCACCTCATCCTGCTGCGCGAGCTCAGCTCGGACTTCGTTTGTGCCTGTGTGTTCGAGCGCGACGCGGCCCTGGGCATGGTGCGACTGCACCTGCAGCGCCTGCTCGAACGGGTGAAGGTATCGCTGCCGCGCTTCGAAGTGGCGCAGCGTCCGCGCGGTGTTCGGGTCGTCGAGTTCCTGCATCGCTACGCCCCCGATCCCCACGCCGTGCTGTTGCGCATCGCCTTGCGCACCCAGTTGCCCATGGAAGACCTCGATCGGCCGGAAGAGCTGGCCGACGCCGAGGTTCAGAAGCTCGAAGCCGCCGCCTGCGAGATTCTCGGTCTCCAGGCTCTCAACCTCTAGCCGTGAGATCTCAGCCATGCACCCTTGGAACAATCACTCGACCGAGATTCCCGGACAGGATCTGACTTTTTTAGGCGACGCCCAGTACGTCTACCACTGCCACCACTTCAACCTTTTCCACGACCAAACCGTCGAAGATGCCTTGGGCGAAGAGGAGGCTTTCGCGGTGCGCTCGCGGGCCGCCGCTGACGCGGTGCGCCCCCTGCTGACCGGGCTCGCGGCCCGGCAGGGTGCAGAGACGCCGGCCGAGCGCCTGCAACTGGCGGCTGGGCTTTTCCCCTGGATGGGTCACGGCAGCCTCGAGCTACAGGCCGATGCCGCCGGTGGCGAAGCGCGCGGCGAGCACCTGCACTACAGCTTCGCCTGGCGCGAGAAGTACGGCTCGCGCATCCGACGCCGCTTTCCGATCGACGCCTTCGCCGCCGGTTTCGCCGCCGCTGCGACCGAGATGGCTTTCGCTCTGCCGAACGGTAGCCTGCAGGCGACCGAGACCGAATGTTATGTCCGTCGCGATCCCGCCTGCCGCTTCCAGCTGCGACCGCAAGAGGCGCCGTCGGCATCGAACGGCGGTCCGCCGGCGATCGGCCGCAGCACGGTGGCGAAGCGCCTGGCACCGCCTGCCGGTGGCCGTGACGAAGACACGATCAGCAGCATCGCCCGTGGCCTCAAAGACTTTGTCCTCGGCGTCGAAGGCGATGCCCGTGGCCTGGTGCAGGGCTTCGGCATCTACATCACCCGTCATCTGAGCACCTACTACAACGCGACCGCTTTCGACACCATTCATCATGTCGAGCAGGCGGCCCCGGCCCAGGCGCCGGTGGTGGAGGAGCTGTTCGGCGAGTCCGGCCACGTCTGCGCCTTTTACACCTGTGGCAACATCTTGCTGTCACCGGAGTGGGAGGCGATGGCCGGACCGGTGCGGGGTGAGGTAGAGGAGGTCGTCGCCGGTTGTGTCGCAATCTGCCGTGCCCTGGGTTTCGGCCACTGGACGGTCGAGGAGCTGGTGCCCGATGCGCGCCTGGTGATGCGCGGCTCGTCGAACTACGAAGCGCCTTTCTACCTCGAACGCTATGGGCAGGCCGACAAGCCGCGCTGTTACTTCTTCGCCAACGCAGCGCGCGCCATCATGCAGTTGGCTACCCAAGTCGATTGGGCGGCCCGGCCGCAGCTCGATGAAGACCTTTACCAGAACCTGTTCAAGAGCGGTCTGGGCTGGACGATGGAGCAGACCGCCTGCCTGACCCGCGGCGATGAGTACTGTGAAGTCGTCGTGACCAAGACCTGAGACCACGGACGACCGCAACCCCGAGCGCTGTGAAGTCGTCGTGACCAAGACCTGAATCCATGTACGACTCCGGCGACGAGCGCGCCAAGTCGCCGTGACCCAGCACTTGAAACCAAGCCACTTCCCTCAAGTTACGCCCTAGCCACCCGAGCGGAGCGATGCCGATGACCCCCCTGCGACTCGATTCGGCCTGTTGCTATCAGGCGAACTGGCGCACCGACCTGCTGCGCCCGGTCGACCCGCTGGCCCTCGAGGGGCAGCTGATCGCGGCCGGCTGGTCGAGCCACAGTCGTCATCCGGCCCTCAAGGTGCTGCGCCACCCGCAGGGGCACGAGATGGCTTGGGTGCTGCCCACCGGTCGGATCCAGATCCGCGTCGACCTGGACGTGCCGGAGAGCGAGCGCCCGCTCAGGGCGGAGGGCCTGTACGGCGAGCTCGAATCTTGCCTCGATCGGCTGACCGCCGCGGCGGAGGTCGAGGAGTAGCGCTCATGCAAGCCCTGGCCTACCCCGAGCGGCTCCCCAAAGAGGAGCAAGCGATGCAGACGGAGACTCCTAACTCGTGGATCGGCACAATCGTGTCCCACTACCGGATCGTCGAGCAGCTCGGTGCCGGCGGCATGGGCGTCGTTTTCCGTGCCGTCGACACCAGCCTCGATCGCCAGGTGGCGCTGAAGTTCCTGCCTCCGGAGATCAGCCATCTCAGGGAGGCGAAGACGCGCTTCATCCAAGAAGCGAAGGCGGCTTCGGCTCTTGATCATCCCAACATCTGCACGATCTACGAGATCGGCGCGACCGACGATGGCCAGTTGTTCATCGCCATGGCCTGTTACGAGGGCGAATCCCTGAAGCAGAGGATCGCCCGCGGCCCTCTGTTGGTGGCCGAGACCCTGGACATCATGCGGCAGGTGGCGAGCGGTCTGGCGGAGTCTCACGAGTACGACATCATCCACCGCGACATCAAGCCGGCCAATGTCTGGATCACCTCCAGTGGCCAGGTGAAGATCCTCGATTTCGGCCTGGCCAAAGTCTCCGGCAAGACCGATCTGACCCGCACCGGGTCGTCGATGGGTACGCCGGCCTACATGTCGCCGGAGCACGCCCGGGGCGAGAAGGTCGATCACCGGACCGACCTGTGGTCCCTCGGCGTGCTGATCTACGAGGCCCTGACCGGGCGAGTGCCTTTTACCGGCAACAGCATCCCGGCGGTCATGTATGCCCTTCTGACCCGGGAACCTGCGCCGTTGAGCAAACTCTGCGCCGCGCCGCCGGAGGTCGGGCGTATCGTAGCGCGACTGATGCGTAAGCAGGCCGCCGAGCGCTACCCAACCTGTCGCGCTCTGCTACGGGATCTGGCGGGTGTTGCTCGGCCAGCCGAGTCTGCGCCCCGATCGCCTACGGCGTCTGCGCCGCCCCGGTGGCCGGTCGAGGTTCCACCGATACGCCAGCCGCCGAGGGAGCCACGCAGGATGGCAATGCGTCGGGCCGCGAGGCAAGACGCCGCACCGCCGACACCGGAAGCGCCGACGATCAAGACGGTGGCAGTCGCACAGGGGCGCAGCCTGACCGAGACGCTCGAGCGCCCCGCGCCTGCCAGGCCTGCTTCGCCGGCCGCTGCGAGCGTCGAAACCCGCTTCGATCGGTACCTGGCCAGCGGTCTCGAGGCGGCGCTGGCGCGTTCCTACGATCGGGCGATCGAAGCTTTCGAAAAAGCCCTCGAGATCCGTCCGGGAGACTCCCGCGCGCAATTCAATCTGGATCGTATCCGCAACCTGGTCGAAGAGCGCCGCAGCGGAATCCGAAGGTAGACGCCGGGACGAGAGTCAGGCGCCGGGACGCGAGTTAGGCGCAGGGACGAGAGGCAAAGCCGTCGCCAGGACGAGAGCCCAGAGATCCGGCCGAGCACAGGTCGAGAGCCTAGAGATTTCGGGACTTGTTCGGCCTGTAGCGCCTTCCGTAGAGTCTCGCCGGGCCACTCGGGGTCCCAGGAAACGGAGTGTGCGGATGCAAGCTAGCCAGATGGGTCGGTGTTGGAGCTCTCGGAGCACCGTAAAGAAGGCGCTGAGTGTTTCGTGCGCGGCGCTGTGCAGTGCCGCTTTGGGGGTCGTTGGCGTCGCCGCCAGCGAGGCGTCGAGCGAGCTGCCTGCCGAGCTGAATGACGGCAAGCTGAGCGTCATCGTCTTTCCGGTGTACGACGAGCCGTTCATCGCGCCGAATCTCGCCGCCGGCCTGTTGCCGGAACGCGGCGGAGCGGAGCATTTTCAGGGGATCGACATCGATCTGATGGTCGGCTTCGCCGAGAGCCTCGGTACGGAAGTCGAGTTCCTTAGGCTCAACGAACCGGGTTTCGGTGCCCTCTTGCCGGCCTTGGTCGAGGGCCAGGCCGATATGGTGGCCAGCGCCTTGACGATCACTGCCGAAAGAGACGAAGTCGTCGACTTCAGCCGCCCCTATTTCGAAGTCTCGACAGTCGTCGTGGCGCGGCGTGACTCTGGTATCCGCAGCATCGAGGACCTGGAGGGCAAGACCGCCGTCGGGGTGAAGGGAAGCCGTCCTTTCGCGATGCTGGAAGGTCAAGGTGTTCGAGTCGAGACCCTAGAGGCGGACTTTCAGACCAGCGCTTATGCGGCGGTGGTCGAGGGCGAAGCCGATTTCGCCATGATGGAGTCGGCCAGCGCCCGCTTCGC
>JBCCGX010000069.1:0-17200 GCA_039029035.1 Acidobacteriota bacterium
CCCTTGGCCCGGGCCTGGGCGACCATGGCGGCGATGAGGGTGCTGCCGACGGCGAGGCCGTAGCCGCCGGCGGCGAGGATCAGGGCCAGCCGCGCCGGATTCTCGATGGGCATGTGGAGCATCGCGGCATAGAGCGGGGTGATCAGCAGCTCGAGAAGCAGGATCAAGGTCAGGTTGTAGGCCGCCTTGCCGCAGAAGAGGCTCGATGGGTGGCTGGCCAGGCGCAGGGCGATGGCGGTGTGGATCTCTTCTTCGTGGACGAAGGTTCGTGGCAGGCCGGCGGAGGCGGCGAAGAGCAGGATCAGCCACAACAGAACGGGCAGAAAGGGCCGCGCTTCTTCCGAGGCGCCGACCGGACCCAGGGTCATGCTGACTACGACCAGTGTGGTGAAGGCGAAGAGGCCGACCGTATTGAGGGCGTAGCGAGTGCGCAGCTCGGTGCGCCACTCCTTGCCGAAAATGGCCAGCGCTTCAGCTATCCAGCTCGAGATGCGATGCCACATGGGGGAGATCCAGACGGTCGGGGTTGGCGACGACGGCGAGGCCGGATTCGAGGTGCTGCTCGAGCAGTTGCACGACACAAGCTCGTCCCGGCTGATCGAGGTTCTGCAACGGCTCGTCGAGTAACAAGATCGCGGGCTGGTGCAGCAGAGCCCAGGTCCAGCGTAGACGTTGGGTCATGCCGGATGACAAGGCACCCGCCAGGCGATTGTGTGGCAGACCGACCTGGTCGAGGAGGTGCGCCCCGCGCTGGGGATCGACGCCACGTAGCTGACTGAAGAACTGCAGGTTCTCCAGAGTCGTGAGCTCGGGGTAGAGCTCCAGATCCGGCGAGACGAAGCCGATCGCACGTCGGCGCTCCGCCGTATCGAGGGCGTCGTCCCCGATGCGACAGGTGATCGTACCGCGCTGGGGCGCCATGAGACCCGCCAGACAGCGCAGCAGCGTGCTCTTGCCGGAGCCGTTGGAGCCCGAGACCAGCAGCAGTTCTTGGCTCTCGACCCGGCCACTCACCCCACGCAGAACTCGCAGGCGGCCGAAGTTGCGGCGCAGGTCTTCGAAGCTCAGGGCGGCGCTGGGCCTGCGGGTCGAGCCCGCTGCTTCCGACATGGGCGGATTATAGAGGCTCGAGTTGTGCCGGCCGGTGCCAGCACGTAGGATTCCCGACCATGTGGGCCGAGCCATTGATCGCGCGCCATCGAGTTCCTCTTGGGATGCGAAAGGCCGACTGCCGCCAGCTGCCCGCCTTGGTGGCTCTCTTGACCGTCCTCGGTTGCGCGTCGACACCCAGCCCGTCGACCGGACCGTCCCTGCCGGTGCTGCAAGTCGAGCATCTGGGCGAGCGGGCTCTTTTGCTGATGCTGGCGGATCGCAAGAGTTACGAACCCTTGGTGATTCATCAAGCGCTGGAAGGCAACGCTGACTTGAGGCGGCAGACGGCGCTCACCCTGGCGCGGGTCGGCGATCGACGCGGTGGGCCGGCGCTCGAGACCTTATTGGGCGATCCGGAAGCGGCGGTCCGGCGGGCGGCGGCCTTCGCCCTCGGTGAGCTCGGTGAGCAGGGTTATGCTCAGGGGGAGCCGGCCCTTCTCGGAGCGCTGCTCGACCGAGATCGCGAGACCGGCCGGTTGGCGGTCGAGGCCCTGGCCAAGCTCGGGACGGCCCTCGAGGATGTCGTCCAGCGGTTGATCGAAGGGCCGAGCGCCGAGCTCTTCCCGCGCCTCCTGCCAGCTCTGTTCCGGTTCGACAACCCGGCAGTGGTGCGTTGGGCCGAGCAAGGGCTGGAGCAGAGCGACGCCGGCAGCCGAGCGATGGCGGCTTATGCCCTCGGCCGCGAGCCGCGGCCCGAAGGGCTGGCCCTGCTCCGCGCGCTGCTCAACGACGGCGATCCCTGGATCCGTGGCCTGGGGGCGCGCGGGCTCGGACGGGTCGGTGAGCGGGGTGACCTCGAGCGCCTACGGCCGCTGCTCGATGACGCCGCGCCCGGACCGATCATTCAAGCGCTGCGCGGCGCCTATCGATTGATCTCGGACGGCAAGAGTGCGCCGCCGCGGGACTGGCAGCCGAGGCTGCTGGAGCTGCTGGCGGATGCACGCCCCGGCGTTCGCTTGACGGCGATCGAAAGCTCCGCCGCCTGGTTGCTCGACGAAGAGCTGGGCGCCGCCTTGGGTGAGCTCGGTGCGTCCGGCGTGCGTCGCGAGCGCGAGCTCGCGCTGCTGGCGTTGGCGGAGGGTGAAGACCCTCGCGGGGCGGTCCTCTTGGTCCGCCTGGCGGGAAGCTCGGACCCCGTGCTGCGCGACCGGGCGGCCCAGGCCGCCGGCTTCTTCCGCGCGGTCGAGGTGCTCGACCAACTGGCCGAGGATCCGAATCCCGGGGTCCGGCGGACGGTTCTGGAGACTCGCCTCGCTGGTGAGCCGGCCGACGCGGCGGAGCTCGTGCGGGGGGCTCTGCGCGACTCGGATCCGACGGTGCGGGCCCAGGCGCTCACCTGGGCCGAGGAGCACCCGGTGCTCGAAGTCGAGGTGCTCTTCGCCGCGATGGATCCTTCCTGGCGCGATCGGTTGATCGATGCGCGGACCGCCGGCGTCGGTGCTCTGGTGGCTCGAGCCCAGGCCGCCGAGGCGGAGCGCCAGGCGATCATCACGCTGCTCGAGGCCCTGGGACGCGACGACGACTTTCTGCTCCGCCGCCGCGCTGCGCGAGGACTGGCGGAGCTCGGGCAGGAGCCGCCGCCGATCGGTGCCGTGCGGGTCGTCCGTTCGGCCGATCTCTACCGCCAGATCGTTCAGCGCACCTCGCGGCCGCGGCGGGTCGATCTGCTGACGGAAAAAGGCTCCGTCGGCATCGAGCTGACCTGCCCGGAGGCGCCCTTGACCTGTCTCAACTTCTTGCAGCTTGCTGGCCAGGGCTACTACGAGGGCCTACGATTTCACCGGGTGGTGCCGGATTTCGTCGTCCAGGCCGGCGACCCCCGGGGCGATGGCTGGGGTGGGCCGGGCTTTGCCATCCGCGACGAGATGAACACCTTGCGCTACCGGCGCGGTAGGGTCGGCATGGCGCTCTCCGGACCCGACACCGGCGGCAGCCAGTTCTTCATCACCCTCGCCCCGCAACCCCACCTCGATGGCGGCTACACGATCTTCGGTCGGGTGGTCGCTGGCGACGAAGTCTTGGACCGCATCGTTCAGGGCGATTCGATCCTGCAAATCGTCGAGGTTGCCGCCAATTGAGTGCGCCGCGTCGCCCTGCAACCTTCCCTGTCGAGACACGTAACTAGCCCATGTCGAGAGGACAGATGCAGCCCCCCGACGAAGAATTGGTTGCGTCGATTCTCGCAGGCGATCGGTTGCTTTTCGAGGATCTCGTCGGCCGCTACCAGGGGCGTCTGGTCAATTATTTGTATCGGATGCTTCGCAACGAGGAGGATGCGCACGATCTGGCACAGGAAGTCTTCGTCAAGATCTACGGCGCCCTGGATCGCTTCGATCCGCGGTATCGATTCTCGACGTGGCTCTTTCGCGTGGCCCAGAATGCAGCGATCGACAGGATCCGCAAACGCCGATTGAAGCTAGTCTCCCTCCATCGTCCTGACACCGGTGATGGTGACAGCGGCGACTGGGAGCTGCCGGGGCACGATCCGACGCCCTATCAGGATGCCCGCAACGTCGAACGGGGCGCGGCGATTCGGCAAGCGATCGACGAGCTACCTTGGGAGTACAAGGAATTGATCCGGTTGCGACACTATGGCGAGCTGTCCTATGACGAGATCGCCAAGCTCAAAGAGATGCCTCTCGGGACCGTCAAGAACAAGCTTTTCAGGGGGCGACAGATGCTGAAGGAGCGCCTCCACGACTATCTAGCCGATTGACTCGAAGCAACATCGAAACTTCCGCGCGGAAACACCGTAGACCGAATCAGAGACATCCACGACAGCACATCCAGCGTAGAGTGTCACCAAGCGTCGTTCGAGCACCAAGGTCTAACCAACACCCACCCAGTTTGAGGACCAGCGAGTCACGACGACATCGAATATGCGAGACGACACCGAAACGCACCTGAGCTTCGCCTTCAACGGGCTCTGTTGAGTGCATGGGGATAAGCAGATGAGAATCGATAGGGAAAAATGGCAGCTATGGCTCGATCAAGATCTCGAGGGATGCCTCGAGGCCGCCGACAAGGCTCGGCTTGACGAGCTTCTCGCAACCGATCCGGAAGTGCGCCGCGAACGGCAGGCGCTGCAATCGCTCCATCGCCTGATCGAAGGCGAAGCAGCCGATAGCCGAATCGAGGTCCGTCCCGGATTCTCAGCCCGAGTCATGGAAGCCTTGCCGCACACCTGGTGGGAGCGGCAGGAAACGTCGGCGGCTCGGCGCTGGTCGTTGCCCTTGGCGGTGATGTTGGCCATGGCGTTCGGAGCGGTCTGGATGTTCGCCGGCAGCGAGGATGTCGGACCGGTCGCCGGTATCGGTCTGGCGGTGCTGGACTTCGTGCAGATGACCGTGCTGGCGGGTGCCGGAATGGTTTTCGCCACTTGGCGCGGCTTCAGCCTGGGCCTCGAAGAGATGATCGGCAGCTCCGGGTTGAACCTGCTGGCCCTGGCCTCGGCGGTGGTTTGTCTGAACCTCCTCTTCCTCTCCATGTTGCGGCGTCGGACACCGGCGACCGAGAACGTCGACGCCACTGCCGGAGGAGAGACACCGCAAGCTGGCGACTGAGGCTTCTGACCGCGAAGATCCTACGGCGGCCAGCGCAGGATTCCGGCGCATGCCGGTACCTGCTAAGCTTCTGTCGTGACGCTTATGAAGCTCAAGGATCACGCGCCCCCGCATTGCCTGGTCATTGTCTGTCTCGTCGCGCTACTGGCGCCCGCTAGCCAGTCGCAACCCAGCGAGGCGCAGTCTGAAGCAGCGCGGGCGACCGAAGATGCCTCGCCGGCCTACCACCTGCAGGCGGGGAGCGTGGCGCGCAACCGCATCGTGGCTCTCGGCCACGACCTGTTGATCGACGGCGAAGCCCTCAGCCACGCGGTGGCTCTGAGTGGCTCGGCGCGAATCTCCGGTCGAGTGATCGGTGACGTGATCGTCCTGGGCGGCGATGTCTCGCTGACTGAAACGGCGCAGGTCGGCGGCGACGTCTATGTCTTGAGCGGCAGGATCGATGCTGCACCGGGGGCGGCGATCGGAGGGCGCTCGGTGGCCTATCCCGACGCGTCGGCTCTGTGGGTGTCGTTGATCCAGGGGCCGGCGCTGGGGCTGCCGTCGAGCTCACCGGTGGTCCTGGGTGCCAAGCTTGCCCTGATCGCTTTCTGGGCCTTTGTCATCTTGTTGCTCTTCGCCATCGGCCGCCGCGAGCTCCTGAGCACGTCGGACAGTGTGCGTGGCGAGCCTTTCCGCAATTTCTTCGTCGGCCTGGTGGGGATCTTGACCATGGTGCTGACGGCGTTGTTCTTCAGTGCCTTCTCCGGCGCGATGCTCGGTCTGCCGCTCGTCGTGCTGGTGATCGTCATTGCTTTGGTGTTGCGCTTTTGGGGCATGGTGGCGGTCTTTCATGCCCTCGGCGATTGGATTTCTCAGCGCTTCAAGGTCCGGCCGCCGCTGCCCCTGACGGCCGCGACCTACGGCCTGGTGGTCCTTGGGCTGCTCAAGTTCCTGCCCTGGATCGGTATCTGGACCTGGAGCGTCGCCACCTTCATCGGCGTCGGGGCCGCGCTGTCGACCAAGCTGGGCCGTCGCGAAGCTTGGTTCGAACCGGCGTAGGCGGCCCGCCGCCGGGCATGAATGCCCGGGCTATGAAAGGCGCCTGGCAAGCCAGGCTTGCTGGCTGAAGCCAGAATGCGGGGAGCGGCTTCAGCCGCAAAGCCCGCTTGCGGGCGCCTTGAATCTTGCGGAGGTTCACCCCCGTCGATGGGTCAGCCCAGGAACTGCAGGCCGTGCAGCACCGAGACGAGGATCGACAACAGGGTCACAGCCAGGCAGACGGCCGCGGCCACCAAGTGCTGGGGTGACTCCGATTGCCGGGGATCGAGCCAGCGTGCTGCCAGCCAGCCACCGGCGAAGCCGCCGAGGTGGGCCCAGTTGTCGATGAAGGGGATCAGCAAGCCGATGACGACGAAGAGGATGACCCACTGCCAGACTTGGCGAGTGAGCATGCGGCTGCCGGTCACCTGGCCGTAAAGCACCAGGGCGCCGAAGAGGCCGAAGAGAGGGGCCGAGGCACCGACGGTGAAGTTGGCGCCGTGCAGCGGGCCCGGCAGATTGAACAGGGCCATGAACGAGGTGAGGCCGAAGCCGCCGATCGAGGAGACGGTGTAGATGATCACCAACCGGCCGACGCCGAAGTACTCGGTCAGGGTCGGCATCAGCTGGCGGATCCACAGCATGTTCATCACGATGTGCAGCACGCCACCGTGCAGCCAGGCGGCACTCAGGACCGTCCACCAGCGGCCGAACTCGAAGATCGGCAGGGAGCCCGACGCGCCAAAAAGAAAGAGCGCCTTACGACCCGGCGACAGCAGGCTGAAGAGGCCGCCGCCGATCGATTCCGGATCGCGCAGCAGCAAGGTGATGATGAACAAGCCAGTGCAGCCGACGACCACCACATCGGTGAAGCCGAAGCCGCGGCCCAACTGGTTCAACATCGGCGCCAGCCCCCACATGCCGGGGTTCCGCCGGCCGCAGCCCAGGCACTCTTCGTCGCGTACGCCGACCAGGCGTCCGCAACTCGGGCAGACAATCGATCCCGTGTTCTGGCGTTTGAGCATGCTCAGATCGTGGCTTCCGCTTCGCTCGGCGGTTGGCGCTTGGGCTGACGCTTCGCACCGGGGCCGAGGGCTCGGCGCACCAGCCGTCCGAGGATGTCGCGCAGGTCGTCGAACAAGGTGTAGGCCACCGGTACGACCAGCAGGGTGAGCAGGGTGGCGGTGGTCATACCGCCGATCAGGGTGAGGCCGAAGCTCTTGTAGGAGATGCCGATCGAGCTCGATCCCGCGACCGTCAGCGGAATCATGCCGCCGATGGTGGTCAGGGCAGTCATCATGATCGGCCGGAAACGCCGATCGGCCGCGTCGAGCACCGCCTGGTACCGGGACTCGCCAGTGGCGCGCAGGCGGTTGATGTAGTCGACCAGGACGATACCGTTGTTGACCACCACGCCGATCAGGAGAACGATACCCACCAACCCTAAGCCATCGAGGTGGTACCCGGTCAGATAGTGGATCCAATAGACGCCGATCGCCGCCAGGGGAATGGTCAGCACAATCGATAAGGGCAAGATGAAGCTCTCGAACAGGAAGCCCATCAGCAGGTAGATGAAGGCGATCGAAAGCGTCATGGCGAAGGCCATCGCCTCGTTGTTCTCTTGTTGTGCGTTGTTGCGCCGCGGCTGCCCGAAGGTCACCCCTTCGGGTAGATCGATCCTGTTCGCCATAGCCTTGAGGCTTTCCTTCGCCTGCTTCTCCTGCGATTCCTCGAGCTCCAGAGTGATGGTGCGGGCGGTCCGCTTGTTGCGGCGAAAAATACGCCGCGGCGCTTCGAGACGCTCGGCGTCGGTGACGCTGGCCAGAGTCACCAGCTCGCCGCCTTGGGTCGGCACGCGGAAGTTGTTCAGCTTGGTCAGGCTCTCACGATCTTCTTCCTGGTAGCGCACCCGCACCGGGATCTCGCGGCCATCGCGATAGAACTTAGGAAGGGCTCTGCCGCCGAGAGAATTGCGCACCACGCCAGCGACCGCCTCGGGGTTGATATCCAGCTGCTGAGCACGGTCCCGATCGATCACCAGTCCGAGCTCGTCGGCCGGCCGGTCACCGGAGCGCTTGACCCCGAGCACGCCGTCGACGGCGGTGAACACCTCTTCCAAGTCTTCCGCCAGATCGTCCAGCTGGCTTGAGTCCTCGCCGTAGAGGGTGAAGATATGGACGCTCTGGTTTTCCTTCTCGTCGTCGCTCTCGAGCCCGGTGTAGACCTTGATACCGGCCTTGTCGGGCAGTGCAGCCCGCATTTGCTCGATCGCATCGCGCGGCGACATGTCGTTCGTCCGCGGACTGTTGAACCAGCCCTGGATCTCACCGAAAGCCTCGAAGTGGAGGATGAAGAAGCCCTGCAGGTCGAACTCTTCCTTGTGTGCCTGCAGGTAGGCTTCGACGACATCGAAGTACTCGGTGGCTTCTTCGAAGTTGGTCGATTGGGGCAAGACGACGTCGATCTCGAAGAAGCTGCGCTCCTCTTCTTGCACGCCGACGACATCGACTTCTTTGAAGGGTACCGCGGCGGACACCGTGACGATGGCCGCGACCACCATCGCCAGATCCATCCGCCGGCGGAGGAAGAAGGCCAGCATCCTGCGGTAGGCGCGGTTGACCGGGGCGAAACTGCGTTCGTAGGCCCAGCGTAAGGCGATCCGCAAGAGATCGCCGAGGCGGCTGTGATGACCCCTGTCGGCTTTGCCGGGTAGAGTCAGGTAGACCGCCAAGGGGACGAAAATCAGTGCCACGACCAGCGAAGCGATCAGCGACATGGTGATCGGGACCGCCAACCGCAACATGAAGAATTGGCCCTGCCCTTCGACCAGCGAGACCGGCAGGAAGACGATGATCGTCGTCAGCGTGGCCATGATGATGGCGAGGGAGATCTGGCCGGCGCCGCGGATCGCCGCCTGCCGCCGGCTCATGCCGCCGGCGTGGAGGCGGAAAATGTTCTCCGCCACCACAACCGAGTTGTCGACCAGGAGACCGACCGAGATCATCAATCCCAACAGCGACAGGATATTGAGGGTCTCGTCGAAGAAGTACATGGCGGTCAGGCCGACCAGCAGGCTCAACGGAATCGACAACGCGATGATCAGGGTCAGGCGGAAGCGACGTAGGAAGAAGAACAAGACCAGCAGCGCCAGCACGCCGCCGATGGCGCCGGAATTCAGCATGGTGTCGAGCGACTCGCGGATGATCTTGCCCTGACTGAGGAAAGGCTCGATCTCGATCGAGTCGAGGCGCGGGTTCTGCTTCAGCTTGGCCACCGCGGTGTCGAGGGCGTCGGAGACATCCAGCGCGTTGGCCTCGCCCTCCTTGAACACCATTAGCGCGACGGCGGGGAAGCCGTCGATACGGGCGCGGTATCGCTTCTCTGGCTCCTCGTACTTGACCGTGGCGATGTCCTTCAGACGGACCGAAGGGCCGACCAGCCGATTCTCCAGCGCCTCGACGTCGGGGTATTTGGCCACCGAGCGTAAGAGCAGCTTCTTGCCGCCGGCAAAGACATGGCCGCTGGCCAGGGTGAAGTTGTCGTCCGCCAGCTCCAGGCCGAGCTGAAAGATGTTGAGGCCGCTCGCCGCGGTGCGCTCGCGGTCGAGCTCGATCAACACCTCTTTCTGCTCCAGGCCTTGGGCCTCGATCGAGGCGACGCCGTCGATGCGCTGCAACGGCAGGACGATCTCGTTCTGGATCAGGTCATAGAAGTCCGTCAGCTGAGGATCGATCGCCAGGCCCAGGCCGTAGACCGGGATACTTGCCGAATCGAACTTTTGGATCAGCACGTGCTCGACTTCGTCCGGCAGCTGGGCCTTGGCGCGCTCCACCCGGTCGCGGACCTCGCGATAGGCGACGTCCATGTCGGTGCCGATCTTGAACGTCAGGTGGCAGCGGGTGAAGCCGGTCTTGGCGAAGGAGAAGACGTTGGTCAGCCCCGGGATGGTCGAGAGCTCTTCCTCCAGCGGCAGCGTCACCTTGTCCAGCATCTCCTGGGACGGCGAGTCAGTCCACACCGCGCGCACGGTCAAGGACGGCTCAGTGAAGCCTCGCGGCAGAAGCTCGAGCGGAATCCCGACCGAGGCGATCACCCCGACGACCATCGCCGTCGCCAGCAGGACCAGCACGGTGATCCGGCGGTCGAGGGAGAAGCGGGGAAGCCGATGCTCGTGTCGTTCAGTAGGTGCTTGCATAGATCGAAGAACGGAGGTTTCTCAGGCAGCAAAAGTACCACATGATCAGGTCACTGCCCCTTCCGGATCCGCCCCTGGCAGCACCTCGAAGTCTTCCGCCTCGTCGTCGTTCCTCGCGCGGGATTCGTCTTCGTCCGAGCGTCCCGCCAGGCCGCTTTGCAGGCGATCGAAAAGGGCATAGATGGTGGGGATGATGATCAGCGTAAGGACGGTGGAGGCGAGGAGACCCGAGATCACGGCGATGGCCATCGGCGTACGGATCTCGGCTCCATCGCCGAGCCCCAGGGCCATCGGGGTGAGGCCGAGGACGGTGGTGGCGGTGGTCATCAGGATCGGCCGCAGGCGCACCGAGCCGGCGGTGACGACGGCCTCTTCACGCGACAGGCCGCGGCGTTTCAAAGTATTGATGTAGTCGACCAGCACGATGGCATTGTTGACCACGATGCCGGCGAGCATGATCATGCCCAAGAAGACGACGATCGATAGGCTGATGCCGAGGACGTCCAGGGCCAGGAAGGTGCCGAGGAAGGCGAGGGGGATGGTGAGCATGATCACCAGGGGGTAGAACAGCGATTCGAACTGGGCCGCCATGATCACGTAGACCAGGAAGACCGAAAGCCCCAGCGCCAGCAGCAAGCTCGCCTGGCTGCGCTCCCACTCCTGACTCTGGCCGGTGATGAAGAAGGCCATGCCCGGTGGCAGCTCGATCTGCCGGTGCAGCTCGCTATCGATTCGGTCGACCGCACCGCCGAGGGAGCCCTGGGCGATGTTGGCCCGCACCAGTGCGACCCGGCGGCCATCGATCCGGCGCACCTCGCTGGGGCCCTCGCCGAGCTGCACGTCGGCCACCGCCGACAGACGGATCGGCCGATCGTCCCCCGCCGCGTTGACCAGCAGGGCGCGGACGTCGTCCACCGTCGAGCGGTCGTCCTCGGCGAAGCGCACCAGGATCGGGATGCGCCGGTCGCGCAGATTGAAGCGGGTCGCCTCGAATCCCGCCACCGCGTTGCGCACCTGTTGCGCCACCTGCTGAATATTGAGGTCGTAGCGCGCCAGGAGATCGCGGTTATAGACGATCTGCACCTCCGGGGCGCCGGCGCGCTGGGTGGTATCGACGTCGGCGAGCTCCGGCATGGCGGCCATCACATCGCGGAAACGCTGGGCGTAGCGCCGCAGCTCGTCCAGGTCGTCGCCGTGGATCTCGACTTCCACCGGCGTCTTGAAGCTGAACAAGACCGGCCGGACCACCCGAGCCTCGAGGTCGGGAATGTCGGCGAAGCGGTCGCGTAGACGGTTGACCACCCTCGTTTCGAGCAGCGGATCGGAGCTGTCCAGGAGCACCTTGAAGCGCGCCGTATGCTCGCCCTCGTCGGATCGTTGCGAGCTGGCGGCGTCGTAACCGACGGTCAGCAGCAGTGAGCGCATGCTCTCGCGCTCGGCCAAGATGGCCGTCTCGATCGGCTGCAGGATATCGTCGGTCTCCTCGAGCGGAGTGCCGACCGGCAGGGCCACCTCGACGGTGAATTCGCCCTGGTGCACTTCCGGCAGAAGCTCGCTGTCGAGACGGCTGACCAGCCAGCCGGTGGCGACGAAGAGCAGGGTGGCCAGCAACAGGATGGAGGCGGGATTGCGCAGCGCCCAGCGCAGGCCGCGCGGATAGGTGTCTTGCAGCCGGTCGAGTAGCCACCCGACCAGCCGCAGGGGCACCAGGCTCAGCCAGTAGAAGATCGGCACGATCAGCGGCCACAGGATGCGGCTGCCGAGGGCGATCACCAGATAGGTCAGCCCCAGGATCAGCTGGCCACAGAGCTCGAGGAAGGCCTGGAAGGTGAATCGCACCAGGAGATAGAGGCAGAAGGCGAGCCAGGGCAGGAACCGCACCGCCGGCGAGCTGGCGAGCCAGCCCCGGGCGGCGCGCAGATCGGCTTGCAGGATCGACCAGGAATGCCACTGGAAGAGGCGCGACTGAATCGACTCGGTGAGGTTCGAGTCGATCCCTCGGCGGCTGGCCAGCATGGGAATGAACGCCACCGCCACCACCAACGCCGCCAAGAGCGAAATCACCACCGCTAGCCCTAAGTCACCGAACGCTTGGCCCGCCACCCCTTCGACGAAGACCATGGGAAAGAAAACGGCGATCGAGGTCAGGGTCGAAGCGATCACCGCGCCGCGCACTTCGCGCGTGCCGCGCACCGCCGCCGTCACCACATCGTCGCCTTCCTCGCGACAGCGGAAGATCGATTCCAGCACCACGATCGACGAGTCGACCAGCATGCCGATCCCCAGAGCGAGGCCCCCGAGGGACATGATGTTGAGGGTGACGCCGAGGACATTGAGAGGCGCGAAGGTCACCAAGAGCGAGATCGGGATCGATACCGCGATGATCGCCGTCGCTCGGAAGTCGCGCAGGAAGAGGAAGAGCACCATGATCGCCAGCAGGCCGCCGAGAATCGCTGTGTCGCGCACCTCGCGGATACTCGACTCGATGAAGATGGAGCGATCAGCGACGACTTCGACCAGCACCCCTTCGCTGCGGAACAGCTTCTCGGTGAGACCGATCTCCGGCTCGTCCTCTTCGTCGTCATCGTCGGGGCGGCCGAATTTGAACGTGGGCTTTTGAGGGGCCTGGATCGGCGGCTCGATCCCCTTGGCCAAGGCATCTTCGTAGGCCGTGAGGTCGAACTCGCCGAGCTTCTCCCGCACCCGTTTGGACAACGCCACCATGTTGGCGTCGGCCTCTTTGAAGATGTCGATCTGGACACTTTCACCGCCATTGGTGCGGGTCAGGATCTCGCGCTCTTTGTGCGACATCACCACCTGGGCGACGTCTCGGACTCGCACATCCCGACCGTCCCGGGAGGTGATCACAGTGTTGGCGATCTGGCCCAGGTTCTCGTATTCGTTGAGGGTCCGGACCATGTATTCGGTGCGCCCCTCTTTGATCGTGCCGCCGGCGACGTTGACGTTCTCCTGGCGCAGGCGGTCGATTACTCGCTGGATGGTGAGGCCGGTGCGGCGCAGCTGCTCCTCGTCGACCCGGATGTGGATCTCTTCCTCGAGGCCGCCGCGCAGGCGAACCGCTGCCACCCCTTTGATCGGTTCCAGCGCTCGCCGGACCTGCAGCTCGGCGATGCGCCGAACGGCCCGCAGGCCTTCTTCCTGGCCGCGTGCCGAGGGATCGTCGAAGCGGCTGCCATGACCGGCGACGGAGAGCTCCAGCACCGGATCCAGGGAAGGATCGAAGCGCAAGATCAAGGGTCTTTCCGCTTCCAGCGGTAGGAAGACCAGATCGAGCTTCTCGAGGGTGTCCTGGATTGCCTCGGACATATCGGTGTCCCAGGCGAACTCGAGCACCACATCCGACACGCCGGAGCGGCTGACACTCGAGATGCGGGAGAGGCCGCTGATCACCCCGAGGGCCTCTTCGATCGGCCGGCTGATGTCGTTCTCGACCTCTTCCGGCGCCGAGCCGGGATACTCGGTGCGGACCGTCAGCGTCGGATAGCTGAGCTCCGGCATCAGGGTGATTGCCAGCCGCTGATAGGAGAAGGCACCGAAAACGACCGCAGCGATGAAGACCATCAGCACCGCCACCGGGCGGGAGGTACTGAAGCTCGCGAGCTTCCCCTGGCCCGGCGCTCCAGCGCTCGAGCCGGGGCTCGGGTCGCGGTGTGCTGCGCTGGAGCTGTCGGACTCTCGAGGCGGTTCGCTGGGTGGCGCCTCGGCCTCGCTCACGACTCGGCTCCGGCGCCGTCGTCGCCGGTCGCTTCGTCCTGCGCGTCGCTTGCCGTCTCGCCCGCCGTCGAGCGCGCCAATCGTACCTTGGCGCGGTCTTTGAGACCGGCCTGTCCGGCGACGACGATACGGTCGCCGACGCCCAGGCCGCGGCTGCCGGGCCCGGCCGGGCTGACTCCATTGTCGCGGTCGCTGGCCGGGAGAATGTTCTCGCGGTCTTCCAACAACACCTCGATGCGCAGCCGTTCGGCGGTCATGTCTTCGGTCAGGCGGTAGAGGAAGGCCTCGTTCTGGTCGTAGATCACGGCACGCTTCGGCACCAGTAGGGCGTCGTCGCGAGTATCGGTCACCAGCTCGACCTCGACGTACATACCCGGCCGGAGGCTCTGATTGCGCGGGATGCCGACGGTCACTTTTACCGTACCGCTACGCGGGTCGACGATCGGCGCGATGCGGATCACCTTGCCGCGCCGCGTGTCGCCGCCGATCGAGTCGGAGAACAGCCGTGCGGCCTGGCCGAGGCGCAGCCGTGTGAGCTCCTTCTCCGGTACGTAGACGCGGGCGACGATGGTGTCGAAGTCGACCAGATCGAACAGATGTTGGTTGACGGTGATGTGATCGCCGAGGTTGATTTGGCGGCCGGTGATGGTGCCGGCAATCGGTGCACGCACCTCGGTGTAACCCAGGTTGCGCTGCGCGTCGCCGAAGGCGAGTTCGAGCTGTTCGACCTCATAGGTCGCCTCGTTCATCACCTGCTCGCTGATCAATTGTTGAGCGAAGAGGTTCTGCTGCCGGTTGTACTCGCGCCGCGCCTTGGCCAGCTGGCTCTCGATGCGCGCCAGCTCGCTGCGCTGCTCGTCGTCTTGCAGGCGAACCAAGATCTGGTTCTTGCGTACTCGATCCCCCTCTTCGACCAACAGCTCGGTCACTTGCCGAGCGGCCTGGGAAAAGACTTGGATCTCGCTCTCGGCCTCCAGGTTGGTCGAGAAGCGGAGCACGGCCTCGATCGAGCCGCGCTGCAAGCGCACCACCTCGACCGGTGGAAGCTCGTCATCGCTGGGTGTTTGCTTCGCGTCTTCGGTCGTGCTCTTCGGCAGGTCTGCGTTGTTGGCCGCGATCGCCTGCCCTTGATTCGTGCAGGCGGTGCCGGTCAGCCCGACGAGGAGGCACAAGGCCCATAGGGCTAGTACCGGCAAGTTGAGTGTCTGCCGGTTGAGTGCCCGCAACCTGTGAGTCTGCCGGGCCTGCTCCCAAGGCTTCTGCGTGGAGCGCGGCGCACTCCCGGATCGCAGCCGCTGCCAAACCGATCGCAGCGGTCGTGTCTCGTTATACGACATCCCGTGTCCAATTCTGGTCAATTCGTCCCTGGTGGGTCGGCGTGCCGGCTCGATTGCGGTCGCCCACCGTCCGTCCGGACGTCAGGGGCGCCGCGGCTCGCGCCTCGCTTGAACCTCTCTTAGAACTCTACGTTGCCCGTTGATCGATGTTACGTCTCGCAGCGAGATTCCGATGACCCAGGGGCTCAACTCATGAACATGGGGTTCGACTCAAACATCAAACACGCAGACTGTTAGACTATCAACCTGTCGTAGGCTTGGCCAATCCGGGGATCGACTGGACGAGCCCGTGAGGATTGCCGCTGGATCTCCCGAAGACCCTTGCCGTCCGGTCATCTATCGGTCGGCGATTCGACGAAGATGTCAATCAAGCCTTTCTGGCTGGCGACTCAGGGTAGGCGATTGACGGTGAGGCAGGAGACAGTGAAGCGACAGGCAGTGAACCGATGTTTGCGTCCCGAGGAGGCAGTATGACGATCCGTTTCGACGATAGGGTAGCCATCGTCACTGGCGCGGGCCAGGGCCTCGGCCGCTGCTATGCCCTCGACCTGGCTTCCCGTGGGGCCAAGGTGATCGTCAACGATCTTGGCGGAAACCTGGCCGGTTCCGGCAGCGATGCGTCTCTGGCCCAGAAAGTGGTCGACGAGATCCGCGCGGCGGGGGGCGAGGCGACGGCCAACGGCGACAGCGTCAGCGATCGCGAGGGCGCGGCGCGGATCGTCGACGCGGCGCTCGACACCTACGGTCGCCTCGACGTGCTGATCAACAATGCCGGCATCCTGCGCGACAAGATGTTTACCCGCATGGCGCTGGACGACTTCGACGCGGTGGTCGACGTGCACCTCCTCGGTGCTGCTTATGTCACCCGCGCCGCCTTCCCTGCAATGCGCAAGCAGGGCTACGGCCGGATCGTTATGACGACCTCGGCCGCCGGCCTATACGGCAATCTCGGCCAATCCAACTATGCCGCCGCCAAGCTCGGCGTCGTCGGGCTGATGAACTCCCTCAAGATCGAGGGCAAGAAGAGCAATATCAAGGTCAACACCGTAGCTCCGGTGGCGGACACCCGCATGGGTGCCAAGGTGTTCCCTGATTTCTTCAAACAGATGATTCGGCCGGAGTACGTGGCCGCCGCAGTCGCCTATCTGGCGAGCGAAGGTTGCACCGTGTCGGGCGATATCCTGGTGACCGCGGCGGGCTACTTCGCCAAGGTCCAGCTGGTCGAGGGTGAAGGGCTGGCCTTTGCCCCGGACGAGCAAGTCACCGCCGAAACCGTCGCCGAGCGCTACGGCGAGATTGCCGACATGTCGCAGGCGCAGCCGCACGAGACAGCGATGGACGCGATGAAGAGTCTGTTCGCCAAGGTGGCGCCGGAAGACCTGATCGAACGAACGACGACCTGAACCGTCAACTTACGAGATCGATTCGAGATAGAGAGGCAACATCATGACCCAACGTCAAGTCGCGATGCTGTTGGCGAGCCTGGTGCTCGCCGTGTCCGCCGGTGTTCTCTGGGCTACCGCCCAGGAGCCGGCCGAAGGGACCGATTGGACGAGCGGCAACTACGAAGGGACTCGCGAGCAGACCCTGGAGCTGATGGGCTACTACAAGACCATCGAGCTCACCGCCGAGCAGGAAGGGATACGGCGCCAGGCCCTGTCATCGATGCCCGCGCCCTGTTGCAATAACTTCTCTGCAGCCACCTGTTGCTGCGAGTGCAATCTGTCACGCAGCATCTGGGGCCTCTCCAAACTGCTCATCACCCGTCACGAAGCCGATGCGACCCAGGTCCGTGAGGCGGTCGAAGCCTGGATCGACGCTCTCAACCCTTCGGGCTATGCCGGCAACACCTGCAACACCGGGCGGTGCAATCTGCCGTTCAAGAAGGGCGGTTGCGGGGGTATGTCGGAGCACCGGCTGATCGACGGCAGCTAAGGTAGCTCGGGGCATTGAATCCCGGGGCGCGCGGAATGAATCCCGGGGCGTAGTATCCCCGGGCTGAGGGATTTCGCGCCGTTGGCGCTGGGAACCGGATCCCGGCATTGAATCCCAGGGCGTAGCCCCGGGCTGAGGGATTTCGCGCCGTTGGCGCTGGGAACCGGATCCCGGCATTGAATCCCGGGCGTAGCCCCGGGCTGAGGGATTTCGCGCCGTTGGCGCTGGGAACCGGATCCCGGCATTGAATCCCGGGGCGTAGC
>JBCCGX010000070.1:0-17030 GCA_039029035.1 Acidobacteriota bacterium
CGAGCGGGTCGAGCAGCTGACCACTCTTGCCACGCAGCACGACGCGACCGTCGACTCTCTGGTCCTGGCGGCCTGGCAGGTCTACCTGGCACGCTTCGCCGGCAACGCTCAGGTCGTCGTCGACTGCGGTTGTGACGGCAGGTCCTACGAGGAGCTTCTCGGTACCGTGGGGCCCCTGGCGAAGAATCTGCCGCTGCGCTGCGAGGTGGCGGCGGGGACGCCGTTCCTCGACCACTGGAAGGCGCAGATCGCGCATCGCGCCGAACTCTACGAGTGGCAGGAGTACTTCAGCTGGAACGAGATCGAGGCCGAAGGGTCCGAGGCGGCGACGCCCTGGGTCACTTTCGGCTTCGACAACGTCGTTTATCCGGCGGCCTCTGAAACTGGCGGCCTGCGGGCCGAATGGCTGCGGCTCGCCGCCCGCCTCGACCGCTGCGAGCTGCAGCTCGTGACCCACCACCGGGCCGGCGAGGCGCTGACGCTCGAGCTGTGGTCCGACCCGGGGATCTACGCTGCAGACGATATCGAGCGCTGTGCCGAGCAACTGGCCACCCTGGTCGAGCACGTGGCGAGCGAGCCGACCGTCCCGCTGGGGCAGATCCGATTGGCCAGTCGCGCCGAGCAGCGTGCGCTGCTGGTAGAACGCCACGCAACCCTCGACTTCGACGGGTCGGCTGAGCCGGGCGAGGCGCTGATCCATCAGCTGTTCGAGCACCAGGTCGAGGTCGACGGGGGCCGCCCGGCGCTGGTCTACGAAGAGGTGCGGCTGAGCTACAGCGAGCTCGACGAGCGCGCCAATCGCCTGGCACACCATCTGCGCGACCTGGGTGTCGGACCGGAAACCCCGGTCGCCGTATGCCTGGAGCGCTCGCAACAGGTCATCGTCGCGCTGCTCGGCATCCTCAAGGCCGGCGGCGCCTACCTGCCGGTGGACCCGGCACTGCCGGCCGAGCGCACGCGCTTCATGCTGGAGACCACGGCCACAGAGGTGATGCTGACCCAGGCGAGCCTGCTGGCGCAGGTGTCCGAAGCGCTGGTATCCGGAGCACAGTTGCCCAAGACCACCGTCCGGTCGACGGTGGTGATCGATCGCGATGCCGAGCGCATCGCCGAGCGGCCGGCGACCGCTCCGTCGTTCGCCTCGACGCCGTCGAGCCTGGCCTACATCCTGTTCACCTCCGGCTCCACCGGACAGCCCAAGGGGGTGATGGTGGAGCATCGGCAGCTGGTGGCCTATGTCCGCGGGGTCCTGCCGCGTCTCGACCTGGCGCCGGGTGCCCATTGCGCCATGGTGTCGTCGTTTGCCGCCGACCTCGGCAACACGATGCTCTATGGCGCCCTGGCCTCCGGCGGATGCCTCCACGTAGTGTCCCAGGATCGCTTGACCAACCCCGATGCCTTTGCCGACTACTGCGAACGCGAGGGGATCGACGCCCTGAAGATCGTTCCCAGTCATCTCGCGGCGTTCCAGTCGGCCAACCGGCCGGCGCGGGTGCTACCGCGTCGGCGGTTGGTCCTCGGTGGCGAGGCGGCTCGTCGGGAGTGGGTCGAAGAGCTACAGCAGGCGGCGCCGGAGTGCCGCATCCTCAACCACTACGGCCCCACCGAGACCACTGTCGGTGTGCTGACACATCAGGTCGAGGAGCTAGCGAAGGTCGGCTCGGGGCTACCGCTCGGGCGACCGCTCGACGGCAGCCGGATCTACATCCTCAGCCGTGCCGGCCAGCCCTCGGCGCTGTGGGAGGCCGGCGAGCTGGTGATCGGCGGACGCAACGTCGCCCGCGGCTACGCTCATCGGCCGGCCTTGACCGCCGAACGCTTCGTGCCCGACCCCTTCGCCGGCACACGCGGCGCGCGGATGTACCGCACCGGCGACCGAGCGCGCAGCTTGACGGCCGGCGGCTACGAGTTCCTCGGGCGGCTCGACCACCAGGTCAAGCTGCACGGCTTTCGGATCGAGCTCGGGGAGATCGAGACGGCGACCGTCGCCCATCCGCAAGTTCGCGAGTGCGTCGCCATGCTGCGCGACGACGATGGACAACGCCTGGTGGCCTACGTGGTGCCGCAGGAAACCATGCCCGAGGTCTCCGAGCTGCGCGACTTCCTCGGCCGCCGGCTGCCTGATTTCATGCTGCCAGCCGCGTTCGTGCCCCTGGAGGCCCTGCCGCTCAACGCCAACGGCAAGGTCGACCGGCGGCGTCTGCCGGCGCCCGACCCCGGTGAGCTGCGCTCGCGGGCCGAGTACGTGGCGCCGCGCAACTCCATCGAGCTGCAGCTGAGCGAGGCCTGGGCCGAGGTCCTGGGGCTCGAGCAAATAGGCATCAACGACAATTTCTTCCACCTGGGTGGTGACTCGATCCGCAGCATCGAGCTGCGCGCCAAGGCGCGGCAACGGGGTCTCGAGTTCACCATCGCCGACGTCTTCCAGCATCAGACGATCGCCGCCCTGGCAGCCTTCCTGGGCACCCGCTCCGGTGGAACCGAGCCGGCCGACGACTCGAACTATGAGCCCTTCGCCCTGCTCAGCGACGAGGATCGCGCCAAGATCCCCGAAGGTGTCGAAGATGCTTTTCCCCTTGGCATGATGCAACAGGGCATGCTCTTCCACAGCCTGTCGAGCACCGACGCGACGACCTACCACGACGTTGGTAGCTACCGTTTCCGCATCCCGTTCGAGCCCGACGCCTTCCGTCGCGCAATCGCCCGCATCGCCGCGCGCCATGCCGCGATCCGTACCTCGTTCGACTACACCACCTTCAGTGAGCCCCTGCAGCTGATCCACCGACACGTCGAGGTGCCGGTGGGGGTCGAGGACTGGCGCCCTCAAGCGGAAGACGACAAGGCCTGGGAGGATTGGGTTGCCAAGGAGACCCACAACGCCTTCGACTGGCAGCAGGCACCGCTCTTTCGCACCTTTCTCTTTCAGCTGAGCGACGAGGCGTGCCAGCTGACGGTGAGCTTCCATCACGCCATCCTCGACGGCTGGAGCCGCCATTCCCTGGTCACCGAGCTGATGCGCGAGTACCTGCGCGAGATGGGTTGGGATCTGCCGCCGCTCGAGCCGCTGCCGGACCTGTCTTATGGCGAGTTCGTCGCCACCGAACGGGCAACCTTGGCATCCGAGGCGACCCAGGCGTTCTGGTCTCGGACCTTGTCCGACTCGCCGCGTGTGGTGCTGCCACGCCGGCCGCAGGTACCACGAACGGGTCCCGGCCTCGACGCCCGGGTCGAAGTCTTCACTTTGCCCGAGGAGATCTCGAAAGGGCTACACGCGCTGGCGAAGCGCACCGGCGTGCCGGTGAAAAGCTTGCTCCTGGCGGCGCACCTCGACGTACTGAGTCTGCTCAGCGGCCAGGACGATGTCCGCACCGGCCTGGTGGTCAACGGTCGCCTGGAGCGCGAAGCCGGCGATCTGATGAGCGGCCTCTTCCTCAACTCGGTGCCCCTACGTAGCCAGCTGCGGGGCGGCAGCTGGCTCGATCTCATTCGCGCCACGTTCGAAGCCGAGGCCAGTGTCTTGCCGCACCGGCGTTACCCGATCGCCGAGTTGCAGCGCCTCTACGGTGGCGGCGAGAGACTGCTCGAAATCAACTTCAACTTCATGCACTACCACATCTACCGGCGAGTGCTGGAGGTGCGCGACGTCGAGTTTCTCGGCTACCGCGGGTTCGAGGAGACCGACCTGCCCTGCGTGGTGAATTTCCACCAGGATCCCCAGACCGACGACATCCAGCTGGGTATCGAGTACCACGCCGCAGTCTTCCACTACGAGCAGGTCGACAGCATGGTGCACTACTTCCGCCGCATCTTCGCGGCCATGGTGCGCGACCCGGAAGCACGCTACGAGCACTTCAGTCCTCTCTCGCCCGCCGAGCAGCAGCAACTGCTGGTGAGCTGGAACGATACGAGCCACGCGGAACCGGTGGACGACTGCCTGGACGCCCTGCTGTGGCGCCAGGCCGAGCGCTCACCGAACGAGGTCGCCGTGGTCTGCGAGGATCGCCGCCTGACCTACCGCGAGCTGGCCGAACAAGCCGACCTTTGGGCCGCTGAGCTCGTCGCCCGCGGGGTGGGTCCGGAAGCGCGGGTCGCGCTGCTCATGGAGCGCTCGATCGAGCTGATCGTCGCCCTGTGGGCGGTGGCACGAGCGGGGGGCGCCTATGTGCCGCTCGATCCCGAACAACCGCCCGCCCGGCTCGGCTTCCTCCTCGGCGATATCCGGCCGTCCGCTCTGCTGACCCAGAAGCATCTGCGCGAGCGCTTGCCCGAGACGCCGACCGAGGTGCTCTGCCTCGACCAGCCGCGGGCCGAGCGCGCTGCGCCGATGACCGTGGCGCGCCGCAGCCAACCCGACAACGCCGCCTACGTGATCTACACCTCGGGCTCCACCGGGCAGCCCAAGGGCGCGATCAACACCCATCGGGCGATCTGCAATCGCCTGCGCTGGATGCAGCAAGAGTACGGTTTGACGGCCGACGACCGAGTGTTGCAGAAGACCCCGTACACCTTTGACGTTTCGGTCTGGGAGCTTTTTTGGCCCCTTCTCTACGGCGCTCGCCTGGTGCTGGCCCGGCCCGGAGGGCATCGCGACGGGTCCTACCTGCTGCAGACCATCGCCAGCCAGAGCATCTCCACCCTGCACTTCGTGCCTTCGATGCTGCAGGTCTTCCTGGAGCAATCGGACGTGGCGTCGCACTGCGTCTCGTTGCGGCGGGTGATCTGCTCCGGCGAGGCCTTGCCGACCGCCCTGGCCGAGCGTTTTCAACAGCTGCTCGGCGGCGGAGCCGACGCACCTTCGATCTTGCACAATCTCTACGGGCCCACCGAGGCCGCGATCGACGTCACCTACGAAACCTATGACTCGGAGATCAGCTCTGCAGAGAGTCTCACCAGCGTGCCGATCGGCCGTCCGATCACCAACACCCGGATCTATCTTCTCGACCGGCACTTGCGCCCGGTCCCCCTCGGGGTCCCGGCGCAGCTCTTCATCGCCGGGACCGGGCTGGCGCGCGGCTACCTCGATCGACCCGGCCTGACGGCGGAAAAATTCATCCCCGATCCGTGGAGCGGCCGCGCCGACGAACGGCTGTACGCCAGCGGCGACCTGGCTCGGCATCTACCGGGGGGCCGGATCGAGTTCCTGCGCCGCATCGACGGCCAGGTCAAGATCCGTGGCTTCCGGGTCGAGCTGGGCGAGATCGAGTCCGCTCTGCTGCAGATTCCGGCGGTGCGCGAAGCGGTGGTCGCCGCCCGCGGCGATGGCGTGGATCGGTTCCTGGTGGCCTACTGGGTGGGCACGGATCCGGGACCGGAGGCCGAGGCGCTGCGCCAGGCTCTGGGCGAACGCCTGCCGTCCTACATGGTACCGAGCCATTTCGAGCGTCTGAGTGAGATGCCGCTCAGCGTCAACGGCAAGCTCGACCGGCGCGCTCTGCCGGAGGTCGGCGCCGCAGCGACGCCGCAAGAGGCCGTCTTCAGTGCCCCACGCGGCGAGCTGGAGCGTCGGATCGCAACTGTCTGGAGCGAGGTGCTGCAGCTCGAGCAGGTCAGCGTGACGGCGAACTTCTTCGACCTCGGCGGTCACTCCCTGCACCTGTTGCGCGCCCATATTCGACTGCGCGAGGCCTTGGGCCGCGACGTGCCGATGGTCGACCTCTTCCAGTATCCCAGCGTCCGCGGTCTGGCGGAGCATCTGAGGCGCGAGGCCGGCGAGCAGAGCGCGACGTCCCTGGGACAGGCGCGGGCCGCGGCACGCCAGCGAGTCGGCGGTGACAGCGAGTCCGAGATCGCCATCGTCGGCATGAGCGGTCGTTTCCCCGGCGCCAAGAACCTGGAGAAATTCTGGCGCAACCTGAGCGACGGGGTCGAGTCGATCGCCCGTTTCAGCGAAGAGGAGCTGCGCGAGGCCGGCGTGCCGGCCGAGCTGTTCGAGGATCCGAGCTACGTGCCGGCACGCGGGGTGCTGGACGATATCGACCTCTTCGACGCGGCGCTTTTCCAGTTCAGTCCCCTGGAAGCGTCGGTGATGGATCCCCAGCACCGGCTCTTCCTCGAATGCTCCTGGCAAGCACTGGAGGATGCGGGCTACGACACCAGCCGCGATCCGAGCGACGTCGGGGTCTTCGCCGGCATCGGGATGAATACCTACGCCTTCGGTCTCTACGCCGACCCCGAGTTGGTCGCGTCGGTCGGTGGCTACCAGACGATGCTGGCCAATGACAAGGACTACATGGCGACCCGCGTCGCCTACAAGCTCGACCTGAGGGGCCCCAGCATGGTGGTGCAGACCGCCTGCTCGACCTCGCTGGTGGCGGTCCACGTCGCCTGTCAGAGCCTGCTGCGCGGCGAGAGCGACATGGCGCTGGCCGGCGGCGTGCGGATCGCGGTGCCCGACAAGAAGGGTTATCTCTACCAGGAAGGCGGCATTCACTCGCCGGACGGCCACTGCCGGGCGTTCGACGCTGCGGCCGGCGGCATGGTGGGGGGTGACGGCGTCGGCGTGGTGGTCTTGAAGCGCTTGCGGGACGCCCTCGACGCCGGAGACGAGATCCGCGCGGTAATCCGCGGCTCGGCGGTCAACAACGACGGGGCGCGTCGGGTCGGCTACACCGCCCCGGGTGTCGAGGGGCAGGCGCGGGTGATCAGCGAAGCGCAGGCGATCGCCGGTGTCGACGCGCGCGATATCGGTTACATCGAGGCCCACGGCACCGGCACCGAGCTCGGCGATCCGATCGAAGTCGCCGCCTTGACCCAGGCGTTTCGCCAGACTACCGAAGATCGAGGCTTCTGCTCGATCGGCTCACTCAAGACCAACATCGGGCACCTCGATGCCGCCGCCGGCGTCGCCGGTCTGATCAAGACCGTCCTGGCGCTGCAGCACCAGACGCTGCCGCCCAGCCTGCACTTCGAGCGCCCGAATCCGAAGATCGATCTCGAAGCCAGTCCGTTCAGGGTGCAAACCGAGTGCGCGCCCTGGCCGAACCGCGAAGTCGCTGGCGAGGTCCGGCCTCGGCTGGCGGGGGTCAGCTCCCTCGGAATCGGCGGCACCAACGCCCACGTGGTGGTGGAAGAAGCGCCAGTGCCACGGCCATCAGGACCCGCCCGAGCCGTTCAGATATTGCCTCTGAGTGCCCGGATACCGAGCGCCTTGGGACAGATCGGCCAACGCCTCGGCGAGCACCTCGAAGCGCACCCGGAGATCGATCTTGCCGATACGGCCTATACGCTGCAGGTCGGTCGTAGAGAGCTCGAGCAGCGCCGGGCCTTCGTCTGTCGAGACGCCGGCGAAGCCCGCGAGGCGCTAGCAGGTGAAGCTCCGAAGTGCGTTGTGAGCGGCCACGCGGATCCACGCCAGGAGCCGACGATCACGTTTCTCTTTCCCGGCCAGGGCGCCCAATACGTCGGCATGGCGGCCGACCTCTACCGCGATGAGCCGGTATTCCGCCAGGTGGTCGATCATTGCGCCGGGGTTCTCGAAGGCTCTCTCAGGCTCGATCTGCGCCAGGTGATCTGGCCGGCGGAGCCCAACGGGCCCGAGGGGTCGAACGGGCCGGAGGGGCCAACCCGTGCCGCTGCGGATCAGCTACGCCAGACCCGGATCGCCCAGCCCGCCCTATTCGTGATCGAGCTCGCCATCGCGCGCTTGCTGCAATCCTGGGGCGTCGAGCCCGAGGCGGTCATGGGGCACAGCATCGGCGAATACGTCGGTGCCGTCCTGGCCGGCATCTTCGAGCTCGACGACGCTTTGCAACTCGTCGCCTCCCGCGGTGAGCTGATGCAGAGCGTCGAACCGGGTGCGATGCTGGCGATCGAAGCCGAAGAGGAGACGGTGCGTCGCTGGCTCGGTGACGACCTGGCCATTGCCGCCGTCAACGCGCCCACATCGATCGTCGTCTCGGGGCCGACAGCGGCGATCGAAGCGCTCGCCGAGCGGTTGCAGAACGACGGCACCGAGCACCAGCGCTTGCACACCTCGCATGCGTTCCATTCGTCGATGATGGAGCCGATCGTCGAGTCCTTCGTCGCGCGAGTGGCTGCGGTGCCGCGAAAGGCTCCCCAGCTGCCGCTGATCTCCAACCTCACCGGCACATGGATCTTGCCCGAAGAAGCGACCGACCCGGCCTACTGGGGTCATCATCTGCGCCAGGCGGTGCGCTTTGCCGACGGCTTGACCGAGCTGCTGCAGGAGCCGCACCGGATCCTGCTCGAAGTCGGCCCCGGTCGGGCTCTCGGCACTTTCGCTCGCCGGCACCCGGATCGCGCCGCGGGCCACCTGGTGTTGGGCACCTTGCGGCCGCCGAAGAGCGTGCCGAGCGATATCGAGCCGCTCTGGTCGAGCCTGGCACGGTTGTGGACCGCCGGCGTCGCGATCGACTGGCTCGCCTTCCAGGGCACGGCGGACCGCAACCGACTGAGCTTGCCGACCTACCCCTTCGAGGGCACCCGGCATTGGCTACAGAGCGACCCGGCCAGCGTGGTTCGCCGGTCATCGACCCGGTTGCCGGCGATCGATGACCGGCTCGAGGCAGAAGATTGGTTCTTCCTGCCGCAGTGGATCCCGACGCCTCTGCCGGCCGCCCCGCCGTCGTCGGCAGAACCGTCGGCCAACGGTCAGCCCGACGACCCACCCTGTTGCCTCCTGCTCCTCGATGCCTCCGGCCTCGGCGAAGCCCTGGCGCAGGCGCTCGAAGCGCTCGGCGCCAGGACCGTCCGGGTCGAGCGCGGCGAGCATTTCGAGGCGCTTTCGGCCGATCGATTCGTCGTCGACCCGGAGCGTGACGGGGCGTGGGACGAGGTGTTGAGTGAGCTCGCCCAGCAGGAGCTCCGACCCACCCGCATCGTCCACCTGTGGGGCCTGACAGCGGCTGAGGCCGGCGACAGGCGAGTCTTTCGCCGTGGCGGTAGTGATCTGATCCACCTCTTGCGAGCTCTCGAAAGCCAGAGCGGTGGCGGTGAAATCGCCATCGACCTGGTAGCCAACGGACTGTTGGCCGTGACCGAGGGCGAGGAGGCCCGGCCAGAGACTGCGCCTCTCCTCGCTCTCAGCAAGATCATCCCGCAGGAGTATCCGCAGTTCGCCTGCCGCGCGATCGACGTACGCTTGCCACCCGGCAGCGGCCAGCGCCAGGCGCCGCTCGCGCGCCTGTTGCGTGACGAGATGTTTAGCGATGGCGACGAGACAGTGGTTGCCTACCGTGGCCGTCAACGCTGGATCGAGCACATCGAGCCGACGCCACTGGCTCTGCCTGACGAAGGCGATCGGCGGTTGCGCCGCGGCGGTGTTTACCTGGTGACCGGAGGGCTCGGTGGCGCGACGCTGGCCTGGGCTCGGCTGTTGGCCGACGGTCTGGGAGCGCATCTCGTCTTGTTCGAGAATCCGTTCCCCGGGTCCGATTCGGCACCGGATCCATCGATCGTCGAGGCGATCTCGGGCGAGCTACAGGACCTCGGTGGCGAGGTCCTGACGAGCGCCGCCGACGCCACCGACCCGGGGCAAGTGGAACAGCTCCTAGACCAGGTCACAGAACGATTCGGTCGGCTGGATGGCGTTGTCCACACCGTGTTGGAGCCGCAAGGGATGCCATCGTTCTCGCCCTTGGCAGAGCTCGATAGCACCGCTCTCGAGAACGACTTGGAGCGCCGAGCCAGCGCGACCCACACTCTCGCCGGGGCCCTGCGCGGACGGTCGATCGATTTCTGCCTGCTGGTCTCGTCCAACGCCTCGATCCTCGGCGGATTGGGCGCACTGCCCTGGGCCGCCGGTAGCGCTTTCGCCGCCGCCTATGCCAGCCGCAGAGCGCAGCGCGAGGCCGCGCCCTGGCTGGGTGTGCATTGGGACTACCGGAGCCTGGAGGCAGGGAGCGACACCGAGGCCCGCGGCGAAAGCACCGCCTACGACGCCGATCCGGCCGAAGCCCTGGCGACCCTCGAGCGCCTGGTGGCCAACCCGGACCTGGGCTGTGTCGCTGTGTCGCCGATCGACCTGCGAACGCGACTCCAGGTCGCGCGCGACCACCAGAAACCCAGTGATCCGCCAGGCACCCAGCACCCGCGCCCCGAATTGAGTCACGAATACGTAGCGCCCCGCGGCGAGACCGAAGAAGAGGTCGCCGCCATCTGGCAGCAACTCTTGGGGATCGAGTCAGTGGGTCGCCACGATGATTTCTTCGAGCTCGGCGGACACTCCCTACTTGCCACCCAGCTCGCCTCCCGCCTGCGCACCGCCTTTCGCGTCGATGTCGGCATGCGCCGTCTGTTCGAGTCGCCGACCGTCGCGGGGCTGGCCGAACTGATCGTCGAAAGCCAGATGCAAACCGTCGACGACGATGCTCTGGCGCAATTGCTCCGCGAAGTGGAGTCCCTGTCCCAGGAAGAAGCCCAGGCTCTCATCTCGGCTGAAAAACCGTCCATCTGAAGCAACTACGCCAGGGAACATCATGTCTGAACTCGCTACCAAACTCGACCACCTATCCCCCGAACAGCGCGAGCTGTTCCTGCTGCGCCTGAAGAAAATCAAGCTAGAGACCGAGGATCCGGCAGTGGATCAGATCGAAGCTCGCCCGCGGCAGGGCGATACCTTCCCGGTGTCCTTCGCGCAGGAGAGATTTTGGTTTCTCGACCAGCTGGTGCCTGGCAATCCCGCCGACCACATTCCCGGCGCGCTGCGGCTGCGTGGCGACCTCGACGCCGATCTGCTGGCCAAGAGCTTCACCGCTCTCGTTGCACGGCACGAAGCCCTGCGCACCCGCTTTGCTTCGCGCGACGGCGAGCCCGAGCAGGTGATCGAGCCGCCGTTCGAGCTGACCTTGCCGCTCATCGATCTGCAGGACCGCCCCGCAGACGAGCGCGAACGGGAAGTCGAGCAGCTGATTCTGGAGAACCATCGCCAGCCGTTCGACCTCTCCGAGCTGCCGCTCATGCGCCTCGCCCTGTTGCGTCTGACGCCCACCGAGCATGTTCTGCTGGTGACCCTGCACCACATCATTGCCGACGGCTGGTCGCTGGGTGTCCTGGTGCACGAAATCATGAAGCTCTACGAAGCGTTCCACGCCGGCCGGACCTCGCCGCTACCGGAGCTGCCCATCCAGTACCTCGACTATGCCGAGTGGCAACGCGAACAGATGGAGAGCGGCGCGCTGCAAGGCGACATGGATTTTTGGATGCAACAGCTGAGCGGCGATCTGCAGCCCCTCGAGCTGCCCATCGATCATCCGCGGCCGACCTTCCAGAGCTACGAAGGCGACCGGTTGCCGTTCACCGTCGACCCGCGGCTGACCGCTGCGGTCTACGAGCTCGGAAGGAGCTCCGGCTCGACGCTCTTCATGACTCTACTCGGTGTGTACCAGGCGATGCTCTACCGCTACAGCGGTCAGACGGATTTCCTGGTCGGATCGCCGATCGCCAACCGTAATCGACCCGAGATCGAAGGTCTGATCGGCTTCTTCATCAACATGCTGGTACTGCGGGCCGATTTCTCCGGCGACGATTTTCGCGGCCCGACGTTCAAGCAGTTGCTACGCCGGGCGCAGGACGTCGCCCTCGATGCCTATTCGCACCAGGACCTGCCGTTCGAGAAGCTGGTCGAGGAGTTGCAGCCGGAGCGCGATCCGAGCCGCTCGCCCCTGTTCCAAGTGTTGCTCGTGGTGCAGAACGCGCCGTTGCCCTCGGTTTCGGTACCGGGGCTCGAGCTGAGCAGCATCGAGACCCACTACGGCACCTCGCAATACGACCTGAGCCTGTCGATCTTCGAGAAAGAGACCTTCCTCGAGGGTTGGTTCGAGTACAACACGACGCTATTCGACCCCAGCACCATCCAGCGCTTCACCGCCCACTTTCTGGGGTTCCTGGACGCCATCGCCAACAACCCGGACGGTCATGTGCACGAGCTGCTGGCCGCATCGGACCCGGCTCGCCACTGCCTCTTCGAGTGGAACGACACCGGAGTGGATCCGGTCGCGACGACGCCGGTGCACCGCCTCTTCGAACAGGTCGCTAGCCAGCATCCGGAGGCCCTCGCGGTCCTGTTCGAAGATCACTCGTTGAACTATGCCGAGCTCAACCGGCGTGCCAACCGCCTGGCGCGCCACCTTCAGGCCCAAGGCGTGTCGACCGAATGCGCCGTCGGTGTGTATCTCGAGCGCTGTCTCGACCTGCCGGTCGCGTTGCTCGCCATCCTCAAGGCGGGCGGTGTCTACCTGCCCCTCGACATCGAGTATCCGATCGATCGCGTCCTCTACACCCTGGAGGACTCGGGCGCCGTCGCTCTGATCAGCCGGCGCGAAGAGGTCGCCGATTGGGACCTCGAGGCCTTCGAGGCGAGTGGGCGCAAGCTCGTCTTGCTCGATCGCGACACGGGTGCGATCGACGGGCAAGACGGGGCCGATCTCGAGCCAATGATCGAGCCCGGCCATCTGGCCTATGCCATCTACACTTCGGGCTCGACCGGCCGACCCAAGGGCGTCATGGTCGAGCACGCGCCCCTAGCCAATCACATGGCGTGGCGCCAGCGCCACTTCCGCATGCAGCCGGGGGAGCGCATCCTGCACAAGACGTCGATCGGTTTCGACACGTCGTTGTGGGAGTTCCTCGAGCCCTTCCTGGCCGGCGCGACGATGGTCATCGCGCGCCCCGGAGGCCAGCGCGAAAGCGACTACCTGGTGGAGAAAATCCGCCAGGACGGCGTCACCGGCCTCGACTTCGTTCCGTCGATGCTGCCCTTCTTTCTCGAAGAGGAGGGGCTCGATCAATGCACCAGCCTCAGGCGTATCAACACCGGCGGCGAGCTGCTCTCTCCCGAGCTCCACCGGCGGCTATGCGAGCGCCTCGACGTCGATCTATTCAACGGTTACGGACCCACGGAAACCTGCATCGCGGTCACTTTCTGGAGCCGTCGCCGCGGCGAGATCGCGGCCGAGGTGCCGATCGGTCGCGCAGTCGACAACACCGGGCTGTATGTCGTCGATCGCGCCGACCGGCCGGTGCCGGTCGGCGTCGCCGGCGAGCTCCTCATCAGCGGTGCGAGCCTGGCGCGAGGCTACATCGGACGCCCGGCGACCACCGCCGCCGCCTTCGTTCCGGACGAATTCAGCGGTGCGTTCGGCGCGCGCTGTTATCGCACCGGTGACTTGGTCGCCTACCGGGCAGACGGCAACCTCGAATTCCGCGGCCGGATCGACGATCAGATCAAGATCCGCGGCTTCCGCGTCGAGCTCGGGGAGATCGAAGAAGGTCTGCGCCAGCACCCGGCGATTCGCCAGACGGTGGTCCTCGCCCTGGGCGACGATCCGCGCAGCCGCCATCTCGCGGCCTACCTGGTGCTGGAGCCGGACGTCTCCGAAGACGAGCTGCCGATCTCGCAGCTGCGCGCCTTCCTCGGTGAGACCCTGCCCGAGTACATGGTGCCGAGTGCCTGGATGGTGTTACCAGCGCTGCCGTTGACCGCGTCCGGCAAGGTCGACCGCGCGGCCCTGCCGAACCCGGGTCGCGGCCGCAGGGCAATCTCCGGCGAGTACGCACCGCCGCGAAATCCGCTCGAGGAGGTCTTGACCGACCTGTGGATCGAGGTCCTCGGCCAGGAGCAGATCGGCATTCACGACAGCTTCTTCGAGCTCGGTGGCCACTCGCTGCTGGCGATTCAATTGATCGCCAAGATCCGCGAAGCGTTCAGCGTCGATCTACCGCTCAGAGAGCTGTTCAACAACAACACCGTCGCCAAGCTGGCCGGGATCGTCACCCACCTGCAGGGCAAGACGAAGGACGGGGAAACCCTGGCCAAGGTGCTGCCGCAGGTCGACCCGGACCCCGACCATCGCTACGAGCCCTTCCCGCTCACCGAAGTCCAGCAGGCCTATTGGATCGGACGCCACCAGGCCCTCGAGCTGGGTGGCGTCGCGGCGCACAGCTACTCCGAGCTCGACGGCCGGGATTGGGACCTGGATCGGTTGAATCTGGCCCTGCGCAAGCTGATCGATCGGCACGAGATGCTGCGCGCGATCATCTTGCCCGACGGCACCCAACGAATTCTCGAGCACATCCCGCCCTATGAGGTTCAGACCTACGATCTGCGCGAGGCCGACGAGGAGACGATCGAAGAGCACCTGGCGGAGCGACGCGAGGAGATGTCGCACCAGATGCTGGCGACCGATCGCTTCCCGCTCTTCGACCTGCGGGCGACGCTGCTTGCAGAAGGCCGCCTCCGTCTGCACATGAGCGTCGACGGCCTGCTCTACGACGCCTGGAGCTCGCGCATCCTGGAGTTCGAGCTGCCGCTGCTTTATCTCGAACCGGACATCGAGCTGCGGACCCTGGGCCTGTCCTTCCGCGACTATGTCCAGACCATGGAGAAGATGCAGGACACGCCGATCTACCAGAGCTCGCTCGACTACTGGCAGGAGCGGGTGAAGACCCTGCCGCCGGCGCCGCAGCTGCCCGAGTCGCGGCATGGGGCCGGCGAAGACACCGGCTTCAGCCGCTGGCGGGAACGCCTGGAGCCCGAGATCTGGGGCAAGGTCAAAGAGTACGGCACACGCCGTGGCGTCACCCCTTCAGCCGTGGTGCTGACCGCCTTCTCGGAGATTTTGGCGACCTGGAGCAAGTCGAGCGACTTCACCATCAACATGACGTTGTTCAACCGTCAGCCGATCCATCCCTATGTCGATCGCATCGTCGGCGATTTCACCTCGCTGACCATGCACGAGATCAACGATGCCCTTTCCGGCAGCTTCGAGGATCGCGCGCGGCGGGTCCAGGAGCGGCTGTGGGAGGACCTCGATCACAGCTACGTCTCCGGCGTGCGCGTACTGCGCGAGCTGGCCAGGGACCGGGGTGAGGTGCCGCGCGCGCTGATGCCGGTGGTTTTCACCAGCACCCTGAACCTGACTCGCCAGGCACAGAGCCGCGAAGTGGAGGAAGAGGTCGACGAGGGCCAGCTGGTTTACGGTGTGTCGCAGACCCCGCAGGTGAGCCTCGATCACCAGGTCTTCGAGCAGAGCGACACCTTGTTCGTCACCTGGGACGCGGTCGAAGCGATGTTCCCGGAAGGCTTGCTCGAGCTCATGTTCGGTACCTACCGTGACCTGCTGCACCGGCTGGGAGACGAAGACGACTCGGCCTGGTCCGAGACCGCCCGCTGCCTGACGCCGCCGGTGGAGCTGACCGCCCGAGGGGAGATCAACGCCACCGAGCAAGACATTTCCAGCGACCTCCTGCACCAGCTGTTCCATCGCCAGGCGGCGTTGCAGCCCGACGAGCCGGCAGTGCTGGCTCCCGGCGTCACACTCACCTACCGTCAGCTCCAGCGGCGGGTCATCGACTGTGCCCAACGCCTGCGCCAGGCCGGAGCGGTGCCCAACCAGCTCGTCGCGGTGGTGATGGAGAAGGGCTGGGAGCAGGTGGTCGCGACCCTGGCCATCCTCGAGGCCGGTGCCGCCTACCTGCCGATCGATCCCGAGCTGCCAGCCGAGCGCCGCGCCTACCTGCTGGACAACGGCGAGGCCGAGATCATCGTCACCCAGCCCTGGCTCGAAGAGCGCCTGGACTGGCCGGCGACCGGACATCGCCTGGTGATCGAGAACGAGACGCCGGACGCCGATCTCGAGCCCCTGGACGCGGTCCAGAAGCCCGAGGACCTGGCCTATGTGATCTACACCTCGGGCACCACCGGCAACCCCAAGGGGGTGGTGATCGATCACCGCGGCGCGGTCAACACCATTCTCGACGTCAATCAGCGCTTCGAGGTGGGGCCGCAGGATCGCGTCTTCGGCCTGTCGTCGCTGTCGTTTGATCTGTCGGTGTACGACGTCTTCGGAACCCTCGCCGCGGGTGGCGCGCTGGTGCTGCCGGCGGCCGATGCGCGCCGCGATCCGTCGCAGTGGGCCGAGCTGGTCAGCCAGCACGGGGTGACGTTGTGGAATTCGGTGCCGGCCCTGATGGAGATGTTCGTCGAATGGCTCGAAAGTCATCCGGAGAACCCACCGGAGGCCCTGCGCCTGGTACTGATGAGCGGCGACTGGATCCCCCTCGGCCTACCGCAGAGGATCCGCGATCTGGCGCCGGCCCAGCTGATCAGCCTCGGCGGCGCCACCGAAGCCTCGATCTGGTCGATCCTCTATCCGATCGAAGAGGTCGACGCCGACTGGACCAGCATTCCCTACGGCAAGCCGATGGTCAACCAGACCTTCCATGTACTCGACGCGGCGACCCTGGCGCCACGGCCGGTCTGGGTGCCCGGAGAGCTGTACATCGGCGGTATCGGCCTGGCCAAGGGTTATTGGAAGGACGCCGAGAAGACCGCCGGCAGCTTTGTCGTTCACCCACAGACCGGCGAGCGCCTCTACCGCACGGGCGACCTCGGCCGCTACCTGCCGGACGGCAACATCGAATTCCTCGGCCGTGAGGATCTGCAGGTCAAGGTGCAGGGCCATCGAATCGAGCTCGGTGAGATCGAAGCCGCCCTCGGTGAGCATCCGGAGATCGCCGCCACGGTGGTGTGTGCCGTCGGTGAACCGCACGGCAACAAGCGCCTGGTGGCCTACTTCGTCACCGGCGAAGACGCCTCGGAGCCACCTTCCAACCAGCACCTGCAAGAGTTTCTCGAGAACAAGCTGCCGCACTACATGGTGCCCGGTAGCTTCGTCCGGCTCGAGACACTACCTCTGACCGCCAACGGCAAGGTGAACCGCAAGGTGTTGGCCCAACAGGCGAGTGAGCTACCCGCACCAGCCCCAGCGACGCCGGAGTCGGCGCCGCAACCGGTCGATGACACCCTCGCTGCCGAGGTCCGAAAGCTGGTGGCCCAGGTGCTCGCGGTCGACGAGGTCGATACCCGGATCAGCCTGCTCGATATGGGCGCGACGTCGGTGGAGATCGTTCGCATCTCCAACCTGCTGGAGAGCGAGCTCGGCTTCCGGCCCAAGATGAACGACATGTTTCGGCTGTCGATCGACGAGGCGGTCACCACCTTCTACCGCGAGCGCATCCGCCAAGCCGAGATCTACGATAGCGGCACATCGGACAGCGAGGCGGACGACACG
>JBCCGX010000071.1:0-16962 GCA_039029035.1 Acidobacteriota bacterium
ATCGAGCCCAACGCCTCGAAACCGCACTACCTGATCACCCAGCGCGGCGTCGGCTATAGCTTCCTGCCGACCAGCTGAACCTCAAGCCGTCAACGGCTGGGCGACCGGCCAGATCGGTCCCGGCGGCGGCTGCGAAGTGAGGCCGTGCAGGGCGAGGCGGGTGACCTGCTCGATCGCTTCGTTGCGGCTCAGGCGCCGCTCCGTGCGGTAAGAGCAGACGCCCCAATGCACGATGCCGAGCAGGCTCAGAGCCGCAACGGTCGGGTCGATTCGCGAGCCCTGGCCCTGCTGTCGCAAGAGAATTTTGATGCGTTTCTGTAGGATTTCGATGAAGTGGCGGCTGCGTCGGACCGCCTCGGGCGAGGCCTCGTCGTTCTGGCCCGGGTCGCTGTCGCTGGCGAAGAGGGTCATGATGCCGGGCTCTTCGATGGCCAAGGTAGTGTAGCCGGCCACCAGCCTGCGCAGGCTGCGTTCGGCATCGCCAAGGCGTCGGCTGGGCTCGATGACGTCCTGTTCCAGCCGGCCCAGGCGGTAGAGGTCGAGGGCCTCGTTCCTCAGGTGCTGGACGCGCTCGGCAGTGGCGCCCGGGGGCAGCGCGCCGAGGGCGACGTCGCCCCAGCGCAGCACTACCGCGCTGGCGTTGGCGGCGCGGTCCACCGCGTAGAGCAGAACGAGCTCGCCGGGCTGGAAGCGGCGCCATCGCGCAGCGTGCAAGAGAGCAACACCAGGCATGGCCGGGCCGACGTCGGCGTAGAGCGGAAAGACGCTCGGCGCCAGCGTTGCTTCGATGCCCAGGGTCTGGGCACAGTAGCTCGCCTGGGCGGCGTTCGGCGCGCTGACGACCAAGTGATCGATCTCTTCCAGCGTGACGCCGGATTTCTCCAGTGCCTCGGCGACACACGGCTCGAGGGTGAGCGCGGTGACCTCGGCCAGCGCCTCGGCCGAGGCCTGCTCGGGCTGCAGGCGACGCTCGACATCGCCCGTTGTTGCCGCTTCGAGCTGTTGACTGAGCCGGGCTCGCGCCGCCCCGGTGTGCACACTGTGGCCGCCGAGACAGCCCAGACCGTCGGCGACTGCACCGACGACCATCGCCGCTGCCGCATCACCGAGTTGCCAGCTCGCCGGGTCGCTTGCGCGGCCGGCGTTCGTGTGGGTGCAGGAGGTGACGATCAGGACGTTGCGATGCTGGCCGGTGGCGATCAGCGAGCAGGCAGTCTGCAGGGCGATCAAAGCGCTCGCAGAGGCGGATTCGACGTTCCATGCCGCGCCGCTCAAGCCCAGCTCGCGCGCCAGGTAGGTGGCGCTGCCGATGCCGTGGTGGTCACCCGGCCAGCACGAGCAGATCAGGAGATCGACCGCGTCCGGTCCGAGGCCGGCAAGGTCCAGGGCCTCGCGGGCGGTTCGCGCCTCGAGCTCGAGGGCGGTCCCACCCGGCGCCAGGACCCGCCGCTCGTGGGCACCGCGGAAAGGGTCTGTTAGGAAGGGCGCCTGGGCCCGTTCGAAGGCTTCGGATGGGGGCTCTCGGGTCTCGGACCGCTCTCCGATCGTCGCCTCCGCGACCTGCCGAGGATGGTGTTCACGCCAATGCTCGTTGGTGAGGACTTGCTCGGGGACGCTCGATGCCAGGGAGTGCAATCCGATCGATCTCGTCATGGTGATTCTCCTGTGCTGTACGGGTCGGTCCGGAGAATGACCATTCGATCTCGACCACCTTACATCGGCTATTAAGAGCTACCCTTAACCCGTGCTAGGTGAAGGAATCGCCCAGCGATTCAGGGGCTGGATCGAGAAAGGCGCGCGGCAGATCGATGACGAATTTGGCCCCGCGGCCCGCGTCTGGCTCGAGCAGGATGTGGCCTTGCATGCCTTCTGCCAGGCCCCGGGCAATGGACAGACCGAGGCCGGAGCCGCCGGACTGCCGGGTGGAAGAGCCGTCGAATTGGGTGAACTTCTCGAACAGCCGGTCACGAAAATCCTTCGGGATCCCAGGGCCGTTGTCGGCGACGGTGAGAACCACTCGGTCGTGCACCGCGCGGCAGCTCAAGATGACGGCGTCACCGGGCGGTGAGAACTTGATCGCGTTCGACAGCAGGTTGCTCAGAATCTGCCCGATACGATCGCGATCTCCACGGGCGTAGAGGTCCGACTGCTCGGGCTCGAACCGGAGCTCGATATTGAGCATGTCGGCGAAGGAGCGAATGTCGTCCAGCACCTCGCGCACCACCGAATCCAGGCCGACATCTTCGGTCTTGAAGGTCATTTTGCCGTCTTCGAGCTTCTGCTGATCGAGTAGGTTGTTGATCAGCTGCAGCAAGCGATTGGCATTGCGTAGGGCGACGGCGACCAGTTCCTGGATCCGCTCCGGGTCGGCCGACATACGACCGCTGTCGAGGAGCCCGAGGGAGGCGATGATCGAAGTCAGCGGGGTGCGCAATTCGTGACTGACGGTGGAGATGAACTCCTGCTTCATACGGTCGACCAGCTTGCGATCGGTGATGTCGCGGAAGATGCCCCGCGTCGCGACTGGCAAGCCGTCGACAAAGCGTGAGTTGATGGTGCCTTCGGCAAAGATCTCGGCCCCGTCACGGGTGACGAAGATCGCTTCGATGCGGCCGCGACTGTCGCCTGCCAGGATGCTCTGCACGATGTCTTCTTCGCTCGCTGCGTTCTGCCGTACGACGTCCCACAGCTTGAGCTGTTGGACCTCTTCGTCGGAATAGCCCAGGGTCTCCTTCCAGGCGCGATTGACATATTGGAAGCGGCCATCCGGGGACACGCTCTGGATCAGGTCGGTGGCGTTGTCCAGCAGATCACGATACTTCTCTTCGGAGAGGGCCAGCGCGACCTCCGCCTGGCGCGACTGGATCGAAGCACCGAAGGTGCGCGCGGCGGTCTTCAGCGCCTCGATCTCGGCCGACAGCCACTCGCGATCGTCGTCGCCGTCCTCGAGGCTGAGGTAGCCCCGCAGACCGTTGTCGACGAAGATCGGCACGACCAGGAAGGAGCGCACGCCCCAAGCGTCGAGGATCTCTCGTTCCGCCTCCGGCAAGTCCCGGACCCGGCCTTGCAGGGTTTGGCCCGCCTCCAGGCGCTCGCGCCAACAGGTGAAGAGCTTGACCCGATCGGGCAAGCCGAGGCTGTGGCGAAAGCTCTCCTCGACCTCGCCGCCCGGTGTGGTCCAGCTGAGGATCGCGCTGCCGGTGGTGAAGGGCCGGGCGCTCTTGATCACACTCATGTAAATCAGGTCGACGCCGGTCGCGCGGCCGAGCCGCTCGAGCACTTCTTCGACGCTCTCCTCCCAGGAAGCGTCGGCCAGTAGGCGCTCGGCCGCCAGCCCCACGGCCTTCAGGATGTTGTCGCGCCGTGCCAGCGCCTCCCGCACATGCTCGCGCTCGCGGATGTCCTCGCAGATGGTCACCGTGGCGACGGGCTCGCGCTCGGTGTTGTGGACGCGGTCGGAGATCAGCCGCACCGGAAAAGGCTGCCCGTCCTTGGTCGAGTCGAGCCGCTGGCGCACCCAAGGCGCAGTCGGATCTTCTTGGCCTTCGATCGGGTTCGCTCGAGAGGCATACATGCGCGCCTCGCGACCGATGAGCTCGTCGACCGAGTAACCGTGCATGCGAGCGTCGGCCGGATTGACGTAGATGATCTTGCCCTGGAGGTCGGTGATCGTAACCCCCATGTTGACGGTATCGACCGCCTTCTCGAGCAGGCGCAAGCGCGTCTCGAGGCGGATCTTCTCCTCTTCCTGGGCCGCCAAGTCTTCTTGCGCCTGCTCCAGCTCCTTCTGGGTGGCCTGCAGAGCGCGCTCGTTCGCCTCGAGCTCTTGGCGGAGCTTGCGGTGGCTGCCGATGAGCTTCGACGAGGGCGCTATCTTCATCACTCGAGATTAGAGGTCCCGCATTACGGCGAACATGAAGGCCCCGGTCAATCGCCGTGGTGGCGGTGCCAGATCTCGAGGACTTGGTCAGCCAGGCGCATCGGATCGAACGGCTTGATGATCACGTCGATCGCCCCGAGCTCGCGGTACTCAGCGATCTCGTGCTTCTGGACCTTGGCGGTGACAAAAACAACCGGTGTCGCGGCCGATTCCGGCCGGCTCGATAGGGCGCGTAGGGTCGCAGGCCCATCGGGCGGCGGCATCATGACGTCGAGCAGGATCAGCTCTGGCCGAAATTTCGGCGCCAGAGCCAACGCTTCCGTGCCCGAGCTACAGACTTCGACGGTGAATCCACCGATATCTTCCAAGGCCAGGCGGGCGACCATTTGGATATCGAGCTCGTCCTCGACGAACATGATGCGGCGGAGCTGCGGTACCGATGTAACGTCTTTCATGCCTCCCCGCACTGGTTGTCGGCCGTCGCGTTGGCTTGCGGGGCTTGGATCGTAGCCGGTCCTCGGTCGATTTGGGTCGACCATGGCGATGTCGGGTAAGTTCAAAGCCAGTATACTTCAGACCGCTTTCTTGGTGCGTACCCTTTCGCCAGTTGGATCACAGCACGAACGGTGGATTGCAGCTCGAACTGACGAGGTCAGAGATGGAACGGCTCGGCATCGGGTCCGCGAGGTCTGCGGCTTAGGCATGGTGGAGGGAAGGATGTCGAAGCAGATTCTCGCACACGAGCCGATCGAACGACTGCGGGAGATGGGGCGGGTCTTGGGAGGCGATGTGCCGCGCCGGATCCTGCAGGTTTATCTCGGTGACGCGCCGCAGAGATTGGCCGCGTTGCGCCAATCCCTGACCGCCGGCGATGCGGCGGCGGTGGAGCAGGCGGCGCATGCGCTCAAAGGCAGCTCGGCCAATTTGGGCGCTGTGACTCTGGCGGATCTCTGCCACGAGATCGAGCGCCAGAGCCGTGACAGTCCAACGGCCGGCACCGTCGAGCAGCTCAGCGCCGTGGAGGCGGAGTACGCACGGGTCGAGCAAGCGATGCGGCAGCTGCTGACAGAGTTCTAGCGAGGCTTCGCCTCAGACGGCGAAACCCGCATCGGCGGATAGCCGATACGAAAACTTGACTCAAAGTCAAGCATTCGGCTCTGCTAGGCGGCTAGAGAACGTCCTGCTGCCGCGACGCTCGGTCCCTTAGGGCGGCGCTGCGCTAATGCGCGCGGCCCTCATTCGCTGCAGCTTACTGCTGATGACAGCGGTCGCCAATCGGATGGAATCAGCTCGACGGTCAACGTGCGGCGACCGTCGGCTCGCCCCAATCCCTGAGCTGTCGCTCGAAGGTCTGGCGAACCCGCTGCAGCTCCTGCTCCAGCTCATAGGCCACTTGCTGGCGGCCGGTGGCGTTGACCGATTCGGCGAACGTATCGTCTTTGGCGCGCTGCTCGAGCTCGGCGCACAGAGACGCCATTCGCATGGCACCGAGGGTTCCGCTCGAGCCCTTCAAGCTGTGCGCCGCTTTGCGGATCTCCGCCCCGTCCTCGAGATCGATGGCTTGACGGATCGCTCCCACCCGCTCGACGGCGCTACTCAGGAAGTTGTCGATCAGCTCGTTCACCACCGCAGGCTTGACCCGATGCAGGTTGCTGATCACGGCCAAATTGACGCTCGGTTTGTCACCGTCCGATGCCGTTGCGGCTTGCGTCGAGGGCGGGTCGGAGGGCTTCTCGGGCAGTGCTGCGGTGGGGGCCGTGGGACTTTCGGTGCTTTGACCGTTCGCGCCGCGCGCCACAGTGTCGGCTGCTGGGGCCATAGCGTCGGCTGCTGGGGCCATTGACTGGGTCTTCGGACTGTCTGCGACGGCTTGATCCGTTGGCCGGCGAGCCTCGTCCGGCCGATTGGCGCCGGGGCTGGAGTCCGTCGATTGCAAGCCCATGCAGCGCTTGAGGGCGTCCTGTAGCTCATCGGCCTGGACCGGCTTGCTGACGTAGTCGTCCATCCCCGCGGCGAGGCATTTTTCGCGATCGCCGCGCATCGCGCCAGCGGTGACCGCGATGATCTTCGGGCGCAGGTGTGGCGCCATCTCGGTGTGGATGCGGCGGGTGGTCTCGAGCCCATCGAGCTCCGGCATCTGCACGTCCATCAAGACAATGTCGTAGCGCTGACGCTCCAGAGCCGCCAGAACCTCGAGGCCGTTGGCCGCCAGATCGGCGCGGTAACCCATGTTCTCCAGCAGCAGATGGGCAACTTTTTGGTTGATCACGTTGTCGTCGGCGACGAGGATCCGCAGCGGCAGACGCTGAGCCAAGTTGCGGTCGAGATTGACGTTGCGCTGGGTGCGATCATCGATCCGCAGCTTCTCGTCGCCGAGCGGCAAACGGGTCTGAATCGTGAACTGAAAGATCGAGCCTCGGTCGACCTCGCTCTCGACCCAGATCCGCCCATCCATCAGCTCGACGAGATGTTTGGTGATCGACAGGCCGAGACCGGTGCCACCGAACTTGCGGGTGGTCGACGTGTCGGCCTGGGAGAAGGATTCGAAGATCTGGTCGATTCGATCCGGCGGGATGCCGACCCCGGTATCGCGGACCGCGACCCGCAGTTGGTGTAGGCCGGAGGGCATCGGCGTCGCGTCGATGGCCACCACGACTTCGCCCTTGGCGGTGAACTTGACCGAGTTGTTGAGCAGGTTGACCAGGATCTGGCGCACCCGTGTGACGTCACCGACCACAGCGTCGGGGCAGTCGTCGCCGAATTCGGCGCGCAGATCGAGCCCTTTCTCTGTCGCCTTGGCAGCGACCAGATCGAGACTGCCGGTGACGCAGGCCCTGAGGTCGAACGGGTGGTTCTCCAGGTCCAGCTTGCCGGATTCGATCTTCGAGAAGTCGAGGATGTCGTTGATCAGGGTGAGCAGGGTCTCGCCGCTCGAACGGATAGTCTCGACAAAGTCGCGCTGTTGCTCCTGCAGATTCGTTTCGAGCAGCAGGCCGGTCATGCCGATGAAGCCGTTCATCGGTGTGCGAATCTCGTGACTCATGTTGGCCAGGAACTCGCTCTTCGCCTGCGAGGCCATCTCGGCCGCTTCCTTGGCCGCTCGCAGATCCTGCTCCGCCCGTTTGCGGTCGGTGATGTCGCGAGCGATCCCGAGAATGAAGCGCACCACCCGGTGCTCGTCACGATGCGGCGTGACGATGAATTCTGCGCTGCGGTTCTTGCCCGAGCGGGTCAAAATGCGCAGCTCGAACGGTGGAATCGACTCGCCGAGGATGGCTTGGTGGATGTGGGCGATGGCTCGCGGCACGTCCTCGGGGTGACTCAGCGCGGTGAACGGCTTGTTGATCCAGGCGTCGCACGACCAGCCGGTGAGGCGCTCGAAAGCGGGGTTGAGCGAGGTGATCGAGCCATCTTCCACCGCCAGGGAGAAGATCATGTCGGGAGCGGTCTGGACCAGGCTGCGGTAACGATCGCGCTCGGCGGTGATCTGCGTCTCCGACGTTCGTTTAAAAGTCTCGTACAGCTCCTTCATCTCGTGCGATGAGGTGCTGAGAGAGCACTCGAGGAGGTAGCGATCCTGATCGGCCTCGGCGTAGGTTCGATCGATATGCTCGAGGAGCTGACGCCATTGTTCGCGACTCGGTGGGGCATCGGTCGACAAGCCGAGTCGCCGCAATTGGCGCTCGAGCAAGTGGTGGTTCACGAGACGCTCAAGCATAAGATGTGGCGGTCGATGGTTGGCAAGCGGCGGCGGGCTCACGCCTCGTAAAGGTTCAGGCGGTGTGAGGCCAACAGGTCATCAATAGATCACTTTACCACTGCCCAGGAGCGAGTGCCATCTCGAGGTGTCAAGGTCCATTGACCCCTTTCTCTCCCGATGGCTCCGCTTCTCTCGCGATGGACTCTGAATTCGCCCGGCGGTTTGCGGTTATAATCGTCAGATGCCCTGTTCGCTGACTGTCGTCGGATGCACTGTCGAAATTCGTCCCGCCGCAAGCCTTTCATGGCCCGGAAAACGGAGGCGAGCGGCACTGTGAGTGAAAGCTTTGCCGTTCTCGTCGTCGATGACAACGAGGTCAACCGTGAGCTGTACTCACGCTATTTGGAGCTCGAAGGGTATCGAGTTCTGACCGCGTGCGATGGCACCGAGGCGCTCGAGCGCATCGACGACCAGCCCGTCGACCTGGTGCTGCTCGACGTGATGATGCCAGGCATCGACGGTTTTCAGGTGCTCGAAACCCTGCGTCGGGATCATTCGCCGGAAACCTTGCCGGTGATCATGGCGACGGCGAAGGACGAGAGCGAGACGATCGTCCGAGCCTTCGATCTCGGGGCCAACGACTATGTCACCAAGCCACTCGATCTGCGTGTGGTCGCGGTCCGTGTCCAGGCCCAGCTGCGGGCCAAGATCGTCGCCCGGACGCGAACGGAGACCATCACTTCGGTGTCCAAGATCACCCCCGGAACTGTGTTGGAGGGCAAGTATCGCCTCGATTCCCTGATCGGCCAGGGGAACTTCGGCGCTGTCTACCGAGCGACGCACTTGACGCTCGATCGCCTGGTGGCGGTCAAGCTCCTCGATGCCAATCTGCAGCCGGGTGAAGAGCCGATGGCGCGGTTTCAGCGCGAGGGTATCTCGGCTTGCCGGATCCAGCATCCCAACGCAGTGGCCATCATGGACTTCAGCGTCACCTCCGAAGGCATTCCCTTCCTGGTCATGGAGCTGTTGCGTGGCGCGACGCTCGAAGACGAGCTCAACCGCCGAGGCCGGTTGACCCCGGAGCGCTGTGGCGAGATTCTGACTCCGGTGTGCGGTGTCCTGAGCGAAGCCCATTCCCTCGGCATCGTCCATCGTGACATCAAGCCGCAGAACATCTTCATGCACCAGGGGCGTCACGGCGAGGCGGTCAAAGTCCTCGATTTCGGCATCGCCAAGCTGGTTGGCGATGCGGCGGCCGAACAAGAGCTGACCCTCGAAGACGGCGTGATCGGTACGCCGATCTACATGGCCCCGGAACGGTTCGTCAAGGTTCAATACGATGGGCGCGCGGATGTCTACAGTCTGGGGGTCATGCTGTATGAAATGCTGGTCGGTAAGCCTCCGTTCTACCTGGCTGGCACCAGCCCGCTGAAGGTGATCTACGCGCACATGAACGAGACGCCACCGCCCCTGCGCGAGCTCAATCCGGAGCTCAGTGCCGACATCGAGACCGTGGTCATGCGGGCGCTGGACAAAGAGATGGCCCAACGGCCGACGGCAGCGGAGTTCTCGAGTGCGTTTGCTGCGGCCTTGGACCAGGCGACCCCGGCGTCTTCGCAGCTGGCGGCGAAGAGCTGAACCGCCGCCGAATCGTACTCGTCTCCGATTTCGGGTAGATTCTCCGGTCTAGGGAGAATCTCCTGGCTAGGTTTCGAATCGATGCCGTCACGACAGAGGGTGAGCTGACCGGGGAGATCCTTCTCGCGGCTGCGTAGCGACGGGCCCAGTCCAGAGTGAAGGGCGAGAGATCTTCCGGCGTGCCGCGAGGTTCCGCGTCTGGCATACTCCCTGCAAGGGTCTATGACGCGCGATGTCGAACGCGGCGGGGCGAACGCGGTGGGGCGAACGCGGCGGAGAGAGCATGAGTGAAGCAGACCTGAATGAGACAGTTGACGAGCGGCGGTTCTCGATCCTCGTCGTCGACGACAATCCGGTGACGCGGGTTCTCTGCTCGCGGGTCTTGGCGCGCGACGGCTACCGCGTGCTGTTGGCCGAGGATGGCATCGAAGCGCTGAAGCTGGTCAAGGAGAATCCGATCGACCTGGTGCTGCTCGATCTGATGATGCCTGGGCTCAGCGGCTACGATGTGCTCGAGACCTTGCGCAAGCTGTATTCCTCCAGCGAGATGCGGATCCTCATGCTGACGGCGAAGGATCAGAGCGAGGACGTGGTTGCAGCGTTCGAGCGCGGTGCCGACGACTACATCACCAAACCGCTCGACGTGCCGGTGATGCTGGCTCGCGTCCAAGCCCAGCTGCGCTCGCGCACCGCGGGGCGCAGCCCCGCCCAGGCGCTGATGGAGTTCGCTCCCGGCACCGTCCTGGAGGAGAAGTATCGGCTGGAGTCCGCTATCGGCAAGGGGAGCTTCGGTACCGTTTACCGCGCCACTCACCTCGGCCTCGATCGACCGGTTGCGCTGAAGATCTTCATGACCGGTCTGCGCGCCGGCGGCGATGCCAGCTTCAAGCGCGAGGCGATCTCGGCTTGCCGGATCGACCATCCGAACGCAGTCAAGGTCCTCGACTTAAGTGTTGCCGACAGCGGCACGCCTTTCATGGTCATGGAGCTACTGGAAGGCTACAGCCTGGGCGAAGAGCTGCATCGCCACGGGCCCCTGTCGGCCGCGCGCTGCTTCGAGCTCCTGGCACCGATCTGTGCGGTGCTGAGCGAGGCGCACCGCCAGGGCATCATTCATCGGGACATCAAGCCACAGAACATCTTTCTCCATCAGAGCCGGCAGGGTGAGATCGTCAAGGTCCTCGATTTCGGCATTGCCAAGCTGATCGACTCCGCGGCCATGCAGGAAAAGCTGACCGTCGATGGGATTGTCGGAACGCCGGTTTACATGGCTCCGGAGCGTTTCAGCGGAGAAGCGACCGACGCCGGTTCGGACGTCTACAGCCTGGGGGTCATGCTCTTTGAGATGCTCGCCGGCCGACGGCCTTTCGAAGCGGAAGGGGATCTGTCACAGCTGATCATGCAGCACCTGAACGAGCCACCGCGATCCTTGGCCGAGGTGCGGCCCGAGTTGCCGCAAGGCATCGAGGCGGTCATCGCGCGGGCGTTGGCAAAAGACAGCGCCGATCGCCCGTCGGCGGCCGACTTGGCGCAGCGCTTCCAGGCCGCCTTGCAGCACGAAGAGCCGATTGTCCTGGGTTGAGATCTAACCCGGCTTTCTCACCAGCCTTCTGCTGCGAAGCTGTATCGACCTGAATCTGCGACGTTACGCGGTTCCTCCGCTCCTCGACAGAGCGTTGCTAAGCCTGCGTCTCTGCAGCCCCGCAAGCCCTGCATCTCCAGACATCTACAGCTTCTCGCGACGAAGTTGGTGAGAAGTCCGGGCTAAGTCGCCGTCAGGCGCCCCCACAGGGCCTCGAGGCGCGGGTGGATGCGCTCGAAGAGGGCGAGCAGGCGAGGGTCGAAGTGCTCGGGCCGGGTGCGCTCGTCGCCGTGCAGGAGAATCTGGCAAGCCGTCGGATGATCGAAGGACGGCTTGTACGGTCTGATGCTACGCAGGGCGTCGTATTGATCGCACAGCATGACGATGCGAGCAGACAGCGGGATGGCTGCGCCGCGCAGACCATGGGGATAGCCACTACCGTCCCAGCGCTCGTGGTGGCTGAGGGCGATTTCCTGGGCGCAACAGAGCAGCGGTGAAAGGGCGCCGTCGAGCAACTCGGCGCCGATGACGGGATGTTGCTTGACGAGCTCCCACTCGGCCGCGTCCAAGGGGCCAGGCTTGTTGAGGATCGACTCGGCGATGGCGATTTTGCCGATGTCGTGCAGCGTCGCGGCAGCTCGGATGAGCTCGACATCACTGCGGGACAAGCCATGGTGAGTGGCGACGAGGGCTGCCAGGTGCGAGATCCGGCCGAGATGCTCGGCGGTCTCGTGATCGTGTCCCAGGACAGCTCGGGACCAGCGGTGCAGCGCCGCCTGGTCGACGGCGGCTGACTCGCTCTCCGGCGAGCTGCTGTGCTCGCCCTTTGGCGGGCTGCCGCGCCCGGTACCCGGAGCGCTCCAAGGTGTGTCGATCCCAGCAAAGTCTGCCGATACGAAAGGTGCCATCGCTGACGGATCTCGCTGTTGTCGGAGCCCCTGCCGCTGGTAGCGGCGACCCCGGTTTGCGAAGCCGGCGGACGGTGGACGTCAGCGCAGCGAAGACATTCCGCCGCCCGTCAGAAGAATCCCACGCGACGGTTACAGCGACTATTACGGGCGAATGCCCGGGTCTCGACGGCGACTGGCCCCCTACTGCAGGTAGAAGGCGAGCTCTTCCATGAAGATCGTCAAGTCGACGGTCTTGACCCGAACGCCAGGGTCGAGCGCAAGCTGGACCGGCGCGAAGTTGAGCACCGCCTTGATGCCGGCAGCGACCAAGGCGTCATAGTTTTGCTGCGCCGCTTCGGCTGGCACCGTAAGGATGGCGATTTCGGCCCGGGTCTCGGTGACCCCGGCAGCCAGCTCATGGCTCGGTCGGATGGTCAACCCGGCCAGCTCACTGCCGACTTTTTCCGGGTCGTTGTCGAAGATCGCCTGGATAGAGAAGCTGCCGGAGCGGAAGCCAGGGAACAACGCCAGGGCGGTGCCGATATTGCCCGCACCGACGAGGATAGCCGGATGCTCGTGCTGGATGCCGAGCAGCTTTTCTAGCCGTTCGCCCAGGCTGGCGACGTCGTAGCCAACGCCGCGGATACCGAACTCACCGAAGTAGGCCAGGTCTTTACGGATCTGGGACGCCGACAGGTGGAACCTTCGGGCCATCTCCTGGGACGAGATGCGCGCGACGCCGAGCTCTTGCAATCGCCGCGTGCAGCGCAGGTAGACCGAGATTCGATTCAGGGCGAGCGGCGAGATGTCGTCCCGGTGAGGCATCGGCAGTCGTCACGCGGTCAGCTGAACGCACCGTCTACCGCTGAGCCGGCGATCCGAAATCGGATAGACAACGGGCAGGGAGTACTGTGGTAGGAGAGTACTGCGTCGGACGAGGGATCAAGAAAGAGATGGTGCGAAAGGGGGGACTCGAACCCCCACGACCTTGCGGCCACAAGAACCTGAATCTTGCGCGTCTACCAAATTCCGCCACTTTCGCATCTGGGATGGCGAGCCACCCACAAGCCGGGACGACAGAGCCATCCGCGACCGGGGGGACAAACGCCTCCCGGGGGGAGAATTCTAGAGAAGGTGCCAGACGGGTGTCAACGGGCGTCTTCCCGGCAGGCCTCGTCGTGGGGGTGTCGTGGACGGTCGCAGGAACTCGCGCCGTGTCGAAAGGGTCTGAGTAGACAGGGACTGAAGTGAAGAGATGCTAGACTTTGTGATCATGCGAGCCACCCAACCCAGAACTCCCCCGACGCCTCGCGGGCTTCTCGCCTATGCGCGGGGTGGTGCGAAGCGTCTGTCCGGCTTGATCTTGCTCACCGGGCTGACACTGGTCTTGTCGACCGGATGTAGCGAGGTCGGTGGCGGCGAGGAAGTCAGCCGACAAGAGATCGAGACGGTGCTGCGCGAGTACCTGCCGAAGCTGGGGCAGGCCTACGCCCAGCGGGACACGTCGATCCTTGAAGGCTTGGCGGTGCCCAAGGAGATGGCGCGTATCGACCTGCGCACCGAGGAGCTCAAGGCGGCCGGGCGTGTCTATGAGCCCGAGTTCAAGGAAGTGACGGTCGAGGACGTTTCGGTGTGGAACCACTCGAACGCCTTCGTAACGACCTTCGAGGTGTGGGACGTCCGCTCCTACACTCTCGGCACTCACTACCTGGTCAACGAGAGCCTGGGGCAGCGCAATCGGGTCAAGTACCAGGTCAAGCGCAAAGACGACAGCTGGGTCGTCCTCTATCGTGAGCTCGATCAGACCTTCGATCGCGACGGTGGAGCCTTCGAACCTTAGTCCGCGGCGTCGCGGCATCCCCTCGTTTCAGCACTTCATTCTTCTGGCTTCAGTACCGTGAATCTCGTTCCGACGGTCGCTATAGTCGGCCGACCCAACGTCGGTAAGTCGACGCTGTTCAATCGCCTGGTCGGTCGTCGTCAGGCGATCGTCCACGATTTACCGGGTGTCACCCGAGATCGCATCTTCGGCCGCGCCGAACTCGACGACGACGTGTTTGTCGAGCTCATCGATACCGGTGGTCTGGTCCCGGGGGATGATCCGTTGGGGCTCGGCGATCAGGTGTTCCTCGCCATCGAGGAAAGCGATGCCCTGCTGCTCCTGGTCGACGGCAAGGAGGGGTTGGTGGCGGCCGATGAGCGGGTGTGGGAGGCGATCCGGCGGCACGGCAAGCCGACAGTGGTGGTGGTCAACAAGGGTGATACCCACGCGGCCCAAGATCAGTTCAACGACTTCTATCGCCTGGGTGCCGAGCATCAGCTGCTCTTGTCGGCGGAGCATGGGCGCGGCATCAGTGAGCTGTGCCACCTGTTGATGGAGCTGCTACCCCAGGATGCCGCACCGGCGGATCAGGAGGAGGTTCCGTCGCTGGCGATCGTCGGCCGGCCCAATGTCGGCAAGTCGTCGCTATTGAATCGTGTCCTGGGTGAGACGCGAGTCCTGGTGTCGCCCACTGCCGGTACCACCCGCGATCCGATCGATACTCTGCTCGAATGGGACGGCAGGACCTACCGCTTGATCGACACGGCGGGCATTCGTCGACGTAGCCAGGTCTCCGGGGTCGCCGAGGGTGTCGCGGTGATGTTCGCCCGGCGACAGATGGAGCGTGCCGACGTCGTCGTGCTGGTGGTCGACGCCAGCGCTGGAATCACCACCGGTGACCTGTCGATCGCCGGCACCGCCTGGGAGCTCGGCCGCGGTGTGGTGGTGGCACTCAACAAATGGGACTTGCTCGACCCGGAATCGCGCCAGGACTTGGAAGACGATTGGCCGCGGCTCGACGAGCTCCTCGCTTCGCCGCCACGTCTCAACGTATCGGCGCTTTCTGGCCGACGCATCGATCGTCTCCTGCCGGCGGTCGAGACCATGCTCGAACGCCAAAAAGTCGAGCTGCCGACGAGTGAAGTCAACCGCCTTTTCGAGCGTGCGGTGCAAGCCCATCAGGCGCCGCAATACCGCGGCAAGCCCTGGCGGCTCTATTACGCCACCCAGGTCACCACCGCTCCGCCGACCTTCATGCTCTTCGCCAATCGCACTCTGGACCGCAGCGACACCTACCGCCGGTACCTCGAGAACCGACTGCGCGCCGAGCTCGACCTGGCCGGTGTGCCGGTACGCTTGGTGATCCGCAAGCGCACCTAGGCTCTAGCTCTCAGGCTCTGCGTCGATTGTGGCGCAATGGTCGGCGTCGAAGCGGATGTGCAGCAGGTTCGGGCGGCAGCAGATCTGACAGTCTTCGACATAGGCCTGGCGAGGGCCGGCGGACACGTCGACGTCGACCTGGTTGGGCTCGCCGCAGAACGCGCAGTCGTAGGTGGCAGAGTCGTCGTACACGGTGACACCGTCGCCGAAGCCGTGCCGCCTGTCAAGGGGTGCCGGCCATTGGTTTTCGGTCAAGGGTTTTCGGCCAAGGGTGACAGTTTCGAGGCCCTACAGTGCCCCCAACAGAAAAGGGCGCCCATCGGGCGCCCTTCAGGTCGAGGTCGGAACTTGAAGGATCAGGGGCTGCCGACGACGATGTAACCGACGACCTCGGTCGTATGGTTGACTTCGGTGTTGGCGCTTTGCTCCTCTTCGACCTTCACCTCGACACTGGTCGAGCTCAGGTTGCGCTGTCGCAGTGTCGCGGTGTCGCCACCGTCGAAGGTCTGCATCTGAGCGACGAAGACCGGATCGGTGACGCTCGAAAAGTTGATCGTCGCCCAGTTCTGGGTCACCGAGTTGCCGGTCGCGCCGGCGACTACCTTGGTGCCGCTGAAGGTGCTGGTTCCGGGCTCCACCGCGATCCAATCGACACGCTCCACGGCGTGGGTACCGTCGTTGCCCTCCTCTTCCTGGAGGCGGACCTGGAAGCTCGAGGTGGACACGTTACGCACCCGGGTGACTACCGCCTGGTTGCCGGCGAAGCTGGCCACCTGGGCGACGACGATTGGCGCGACGGAGAACGACTGGTTGAAGTTGACCGTCGTCCAGTTGTGGTTGATGTTCACCGAGCCGGCCTCGGCATCGAGGCTGCCGAGGCTCTGGGCGCCGTCGTCGAGAGCCAGGAAGCCCATGTCCTCGTTGACGTGGGCGCCGTCCAGGTAGTCCCACTCTTGCAAGTTGTGCTGGAAGCTCGACGAGGTGATGTTGCGGACCCGCACCGTCGTCGGCTGGGCGCCGGCGAAGGACGGCGGCCCCATCACCACCCGGGGAGTGGAGAAGCCGCTCAGGTTGACTGTGCGGATGATCTCGTCGGTCACGACGTTGGCCGCCGCCAGGCTGGCGCCGCCGCCAGTCGAGCCGATGGAGAGTGACAGCTCATAGAGCTGCGCCTCGTTGCTGCTGCCGCTGATGTCGACGAAGTAGCTGCCCGCACCAGGCAAGGCGATGTTGGTCAGGGTTTCAGCGCTGCCGGCGCCGGTGTTGTTGGCACTCGCCAGAACGGTCGAGCCGTTGGAGTCGAGGATCTCGAGCGCCAGGTTCTGGTTGTCGAGGGCGTTGAAGCTGGTGCCCGGCGAGCAGGTGCCGTTGGCGTTCTGCGGCCCGGAAAGGTAGGTGCTACCGAGGGGTGTCACCGTGACGCTGGCGTTGGTGCCGCCGCTGACGATGAACTCGTAGAGATCGGGATCGGTGTTGTCATCGACGCTGCGGTTGTCGAGGTTGACGCTCGCTCCGGCCGCGATCGATCCCAGGTTGGTGGCCGTGCCCGGGCTGTCGTTGTGCTCGAAGGAGTCGCCATAACCGCGGTTGGTGGCCAAGATGTCGTCGAACTGTGGGCCGTCGAAGGCTGTCGTGAGGAAGGGCTCCATGAGCTTGGTCTGGTTCACCGGGCAAACGTGGAAAAGGCCCAGGCCGTGGCCGTGCTCGTGGGCGAGGATGTTGCGCAGAATGAGCGAATTGTTGGCGGTGTTGTTGTAGGTGTTGTCACCGGTGTCGATCACCATGTCACCGAAGTTGGGGAAGAAGTTGTAGGCCAGCACGTTCGAGTTACCGTCGATGAAGTGGCCGGAGATCCGCACGTCGCCGCGCACACCGAGCTGACCGGCGGCGATGTTGGTGGACGTCCAGGGAGAGCCGTCATCGTTGGGCTCGAAGACATAAGTGACGCCGTTGAGCGATGCCCAGCGATCGAAAACCTGCTGGAAGATCGGCTGCCAAACGGCCTGGCTGCCATAGATCGAGTTGAGAAAGGCGCGCAGGTTACTCGGTGCGGTGGGCTCGCCGTTGTAG
>JBCCGX010000072.1:0-16782 GCA_039029035.1 Acidobacteriota bacterium
ACTGGCCGGCGGGCCGGCTCTTTCTCGAGCAAGCGACCGACGAGATCCGCCAGCTCGGCGGGGATCCGGGCATCGAGACGGCGCAGCGGTGTCTCACGGACGCTGCAGATGCGATTCAGAGTGTGGAGTGCACCCTCGGCCTTGAACGGAGAGACGCCGCTCAGCATCTCGTACAGCAGGATGCCGAGCGAGAACAGGTCGGAGCGATGGTCCACCGGCCAGCCCAGTGTCTGCTCCGGCGACATCGAAGCCGTCGTGCCAACGACCTGGCCGGCTTCGGTGAGAGTGCTTGGGGTGGCTGCTTGGGAATCGTCCGGTGGCTCGAGCTCGACGCGCTTGGCGAGGCCGAAATCGAGGATCTTGATCTCGTCTCTACCCTCGCTGCCCGCAGCCACCATGACGTTGGCCGGCTTCAGGTCGCGGTGGACGAGGCCGGCCTCGTGGGCCACTGCTAGGCCGGCAGCGATCTGCTGGGCGATGGCGGCGGCTCGCCCCGGTGGCAGGGGCCCGTCGGCGAGCACCGCCTCGAGGCTGCGGCCATCGATGAGCTCCATCACCAGCCAGTCGTTGCCCTCCGCCTCTTCCCAATCGTAGACCTGGACGATGGCGGGGTGGCTCAGCCGGGCGACGATCTTCGCCTCGCGCTGGAAGCGTTGACGCGCTTTGGCGGGATCCCTGCCCGCGGCGCGGACGCGCTTCAGGGCCACTGGGCGGTCGAGGCGGTCGTCGTAGCCGCGCAGCACCTCTCCCATACCGCCGCGACCGAGGCGCCCGGTCACGCGATAGGGACCGATCAAGTCGGGCAGGGTGTCGGAGCTCATCAAGTGTCTTCGTCGGCTCTCAGCGCAGGCCGAGGGAGTTCAGGCGTAGTTTGAGCCCTTGGCGCGACACTTCCAGTGCGGCGGCGGCCGCGGCGATGTCGCCGCCGTGCTGGTGCAGAGCAATTTCGATCTCTGCGCTGCCGATCTGTGCCGCGGTGCGAACTCTGGGGCAGCGATCGATCAGTTGGTAGAGCACCGAGCGCGACACGCCGAGGGCCTCAGCGGTGGGCTTGAGATCCCAGCGCTGGGCCCGCAGGGTGGTGAGTAGCTCGTCTTCGGAGATCTCCGACGCCTTGCGGTAGACCGGACGCCAGCGCCCGGTAGGCGATGCCGCGGTGGTCGTGGCGGAGCTCTCCGGTGACGCTTCGGGAGCTGGGTTGGCGGCGGGCGGTTGAGGGCGCAAGGGATGGGCCAGCGTCGCGGTGAGCAGGGGTTCGATAGCTGCCGCGAGGGGCGCACCGGGATCCGCCTGGTGGGTGATCGCCAGACGCCGCGCGACGTTGCGCAGCTGGCGGACGTTGCCCGGCCAGTCGTAACAGGCCAACCGGGTCAGGAGCGAGGCCGAGGCCCAGGGATTCTGCGCTGCCGCAGCTTGCCAGTCGGACTCGGCTTGCAGGTCGACAGCGCCCAGCTGCCGCAGCTCTTCCGTTAAGAAGTGCACCAGCAAACGCCCGATGTCGGCGCGCCGCGAAACCAGAGGCGGTAGGCGGATCTCCCAGCCGGCGAGGCGATGGAGCAGAGGTGCCCTGAAGCGCCCGTCGACGATGGCGTTGTCGAGGTCAGCGTCGGTGGCGGCGATCACCCGCACATCGACCTGGCGGGTCTCGGCGCTGCCCACCGGCTGGATCTCGCCGCTTTCCAGGGTACGCAGCAAGAGTGGTTGAATGTCCGGCGGCGTGTCGCCGACCTCGTCGAGGAAGAGGGTGCCACCGTCGGCAGCGGTGAAGAACCCCTGCTTGCTGCGATTGGCGCCGGTGTAGGCCCCCTTGCGGGCACCAAAGAGCTCGGCGGCGGCCAGGGTCGACGGGATGGCCGCCATGTTGACGCTCACCCAAGGCTGGTCGCCGCGTTTGCCGGCGTCGTGAATCGCCCGTGCGACCAGCTCTTTGCCAGTGCCCGAGGCGCCGCGCAGGAGGACCGATGTGTCGAGCTTGGCGGCGAGCTGGATCTCGTGCCGTAGCCGCAGGATGGCGCTCGACTCGCCCACCAGCCCGAAGTGCGGCAGGCGTGGGGTCAGGGCGGGCTGCAGGTGGAGCAGCAGGGCGACATGACGCCCCAGCTTGAGCACCGCGCCGCGGGCGATCTCTTCAGCGTCCAGGCGACGGTCGTCGCCGAGGGGTTGACCGTCGACCGCTGCTTGCGTCGGGCTGCCCTGGCGCTCGAGCCGGTAGGTTCCGAGTGTCTCGCCATCGGCCGGCCTGACGGGAGCCAGGTGCAGAGGTTTGCGACTCAGGTGCGGCTCGCCCAGGGGGCGGACGTCCGACGACCCCGGTGCGGCGAAAAGGGGCTCGAGTCGCGACAAGCGTACCGTCTCACCCGAGACCATCTCGGGCAAGGTGACGACCTCGCCGATCCGCCGCGGATCAGGGTGCGCCAGCAGCGTGAGGGCCGGTACCTCGGGCCATGAGGTCGCGTGGCCCTCAGACAGGGTGAAGCGAGTGTCGGTCGAGAGCCCGTGGGCGGCCTCGCTGGGCTGGCGGCGCATTACAGTCTCAGTCTAGACGATCCCGATGCCGCGGACACAGGGAGAAGTTCCCCGATTCCCTGATCGATGTTCGGAAAGGCTACCGGTCGACGGCTCGAATCCACGCGATGAACCGGTGAGGGGTCCCGTGCCTCGACTTTCATCTTTTCGAGATTCTAGGCCGATTCTGCGGGCTATAAATTGTTTTTTTATCGGTCTTGCCTGCCTTACAGAAATATTTTCTCGGCGCGATAGACCGCTGTATTGCAAGAGATGGCACAGCGCTTGCTCCTGTGAGGTGGCTGAGGACGCCCGGAGGAGGTCGCCCGTCCGATCGCGACCAGTATCCCATTCAATAGCTGCTCAAGTGAGTGCTCGGAAGCTTGGGTACGGCATCGCCTCGGTTTGTTTCGAGCCGACTCGGCCAGTGCTCGTGCGCCTTTTCGGGGCTCGAGAGGTCGATGGCTCTCGGATGTTCGAGACGTAGGCCGTGCACCGGTCGTCGATCGAAATCCGCGGCTCCGGCCGCGCCAACTGTCCGAACGGACCTTGTTCGAACGGACCTTGTTCGAACAGACACAGTTCGAACGGCCACTGTTTGAACAGACACTGTTCGAATTTTCAGGAGAAAATGATGAACGTCAAAAGAAACCATTTTGTAGTGTGCTCGAGTCTGGTGCTGGCTCTTTGGGCGGGATATACAGTGCATGCAGATCAAGTGAACGAAGATCAAGACTCTGCAGCATCGTCGTCGATTCTGATGGTTTGTGACGATGGAGCTGTCAAGAGTGTGATCGCGGCGCAGCTCTTCGAACAGGCCGCGAGTCAGCGAGGTCTGTCATTTAGCGCCGTAGCGCGCGGCCTCGAGCCGAGCGAGCAAGTGCCGGTCAACATCGCCCAAGCCCTGGCGGCGGACGGTTTCGACCTCTCCGGCTTCGACCCGCGAGAGCTCTCCAGCCGAGATCTCGCCTCGGCGGTGCGCGTCGTGGCTATCGGTACTGACTTGTCAGCCTTGCAAGACGACGCGGCTGCCCCGATCTTGCAGTGGGGCGTTCCATCGACGAACCAAGACTACGAGGCGATCAAGGCCTCTCTGTTGACGCTCATCGACGCTTTGCTGGACGAGCTGGAGCAATAGCTCGGTCGCACGAATCACCCGATGGGCGGCCTCCTCGGAGGCCGCCTGTCGTTTGGGGTCCGTCGCGAGACCTACAGCGGGACCACGCCGCCGTATTGCACGCCCGTCAAGTAAGCGACATCACGCTTCCAGGTGGTCAGGTCGTGCAGCCGGAACTGATTGAGGTGGGTGTGGCCACAGGCCCGGGCCAGCACCTGCATCAACTCCACCGACGACTCGAAGAAGCGCTGCAGGCGTTTGGCGGCGATGCGCACCGGCAGCCGGTTGCGCAGGTGCTCTTGCTGGGTCGCGATGCCCACCGGGCAGTTGTTGGTGTGGCAAGCGCGCATGCCGAGGCAGCCGATGGCCTGGATGGCGGAGTTGGACACCGCAACGCCTTCGGCACCCAGGGCCATGGCTTTGGCGAAGTCGGCCGGGGTGCGTAGACCGCCGGTGATGATCAGGGTGACATCTTTGCAGCCGCGCTCGTCGAGGTAGCGCCGGGCGCGACCCAGGGCCGGCAAAGTGGGCACTGAGATGTTGTCTTTGAAGATGTTGGGTGCGGCACCGGTGCCGCCGCCGCGGCCATCGAGGATCACGTAGTCGACGCCGATGCGCAGGGCCGCGTCGAGATCTTCCTCGACGTGCTGGGCCGAGAGCTTGAAGCCGATCGGGATCCCGCCGGTGGCTTCGCGCACCTCGTCGGCGAAGCGCCGGAAGTCGTCCTCGTGGTGCCAATCCGGGAAGCGCGGCGGCGAGACCGCCGACTGACCTTCTTCGAGGCCGCGGACCTGGGCGATCTTGCCCTTCACTTTGTGCCCCGGCAGGTGGCCGCCGGTGCCGGTCTTGGCGCCCTGGCCGCCTTTGAAGTGGAAAGCCTGGCACTTCTGTACCTTGTCCATCGAGAAGCCGAAGCGAGCCGATGCGAGCTCGTAGAAGTAGCGGCTGTTGGCCTGCTGCTCCTCGGGCAGCATGCCGCCCTCACCGGAGCAGATGCCGGTGCCGGCGAGCTCGGCGCCCTCGGCCAGGGCGACCTTGGATTCCTCCGATAGGGCGCCGTAGCTCATGTCGGACACGAAGAGAGGGATCTCGAGACGCAGGGGCTTGTCGGCCTTGGGGCCGATGATCAGCTCGCTGCCGACGGGGGCGTCGTCGAGCTGTGGCAGGGTGGCGAGCTGGGCGGTCATGAACTGCAGGTCGTCCCACGATGGCAGCTCGCGCCGATCGACGCCCATCGCCGACACAGCCCCGTGGTGGCCGAGCTTGGACAAGCCGTTGTTGGCGAGCTCTTGGATCAGCTTGACGTGCGGCTCCTCGGGCGCTCCGTGGTGGTCCTGGTACAGGCCCTGGTAGGCGTCGTCACGGTCGTAGGCCTGGGGATGCTTCTTCTCCCAGGCGGCGATCTCGTCGGCGTCGACCCACACGCCGTCGTCTTCCACCCAGGCGTTGAACTTCTGCAGGACCTCGTGGTTGTCGTAAGCGCTGACCCCGGTGTCCAGTCGATAGTCCCATTGGTGGACGCCGCAGACCAGATCTTCGCCGATCACCTCACCATCGGCCATCAAGGCGCCGCGATGCAAGCAGCGGCCATAGAGCACCGAAACGTCGTCGTCGTAACGCACCACCACCAGATCGACGTTGGCGACCAGGGCGTAGGCCGGCTTGCGATCTTCCAACGTAGTCCAGTTGGCGACCTTCTGTTTCCGCATCTCGTCCTCCAAGTGTGGGACGAGGCCACGCGTCCTCTTGGGGGAGCCGCGCTGCCTCGGATGTTCCTCCAGACTGCTCGATCGAAATCCTGGGATACTTTGGCGGCCGGGTCAAGGTGGTTACCGATTCGACGGTTCGCGTCCCCCTCCCTGACACTCCGCAGAGGTGTCAGACGGTTCGAAGTCACCTGGCCCGGACCGAATCGTCGTCTGAGGACCCGCGCAATTCCAAGACTGGAAGGACCCCGTCGGGCGCGGGCCGATGGCCAGGTTCGGCAAAGCAAGAGGGCTGATGGAGTTATTATGCAGCTCTGCATTATGCTAATCTGCATAATAATGCGGTTCATCAATCGACAAGCCGAGATGGCACGCCTCGATCGGCTGGCTGCTGGTGACTCTGGTGGGCTCGCGGTGCTCTATGGGCGCCGCCGGATCGGCAAGACGCGGCTGCTTCTAGAGTGGACTCGTCGACATGGCGGCCTTTACACCGTGGCTGATCAGTCCGCGGCGGAGATTCAACGTCGATACTTCGCAGCGGCGGTGGCGACGCGGCTACCAGAGTTCGCCGAGGTGGAGTACCCGGACTGGAGAAGTTTGCTGGCGCGGCTAGCCAGGGAGGCCACAAGCGCTAGGTGGCGAGGGCCGATCGTATTCGACGAGCTGCCCTATCTCGTCGTCGCTTCGCCGGAGCTTCCGAGTATCCTTCAACGCTGGATCGATCACGAAGCGGCTGATGCCCGCCTCGTGGTAGCGGTCGCTGGCTCTAGTCAGCGGATGATGCAGGGGTTGGTGTTGTCGAGCGACGCGCCGCTCTACGGCCGGGCGCGCGAGCTGCTCGATCTCCAGCCGATAGCGGCAAACCACCTGCGGGAGGCTTTCGGCGCAGTGAGCCTGGAGCAACGCATCGAGCTCTTCGCCGCCTGGGGTGGTGTCCCGAGATACTGGGAGCTTGCTGCTGAAGTCGAAGGCACCGTGCCGGAGCAGATCGAGGAACTGGCTCTCGATCCGATGGGGCCGCTGCACCGCGAGCCGGACCGGCTCTTGATCGAGGAGGTGCCGTCCGCCGTCGAAGCGCGGCCGGTGCTCGATGCGATCGGTTCGGGAGCCCACCGGATCTCTGAGATCGGCGGACGAACCGGCCGGCCCGCGACCTCGATGTCGCGGCCCTTGGAGCGCTTGAGTGAAATGGGGCTGGTGAAGCGCGAGGTTCCGTTTGGCGAGCTGGAAAAGAAGAGCCGTCGTGGGCTCTACAAGATCGACGATCCCTTCGTCCGGTTGTGGTTCCGGGTCGTGGCGCCGCACCGGGGCTTGTTGGCGAGCAGCACACGCGAGGGAAGGCTACAGGTGTTGCAGCGCTATTGGCCTGGTCTGGTCGCCCAAGCCTGGGAAGATCTATGCCGCAAGCAGCTGCCGCAGATCAGCCCCAGTAGCGCTTTGGGCCGGTTGGGACCTTGGGGGCCGGCCTCGCGCTGGTGGAAGGGGCATATGCCCGAATGGGACCTGGTCAGTGAGTCGTTCGATGGACGCCATTTACTGCTCGGGGAAGCCAAGTGGAGCACCAGACCCTTCGACCCATCGAACCTCGATCGGGTCACGAGAGCTCTGGCAGCTAAACCGAAGCCAGTGATACCCAAGAAGTACGAAAAGCACGAGATCATCCGCGCGCTGTTCGTGCCGAGAATTCGAGCCGCCGAGCCCGGAGGGTCGATCCTCCTCGTTACGGCGGCGGAACTGATCGATCAGGGCTGAGCTGGTACCATCAGCCGATCTGTCAATCTCAGTGTGTAACCCGTCCGGGCGACCGGGCAAATCAGTCGGCGATACCTCTCAAGCTCCGGCGCTCCGCGGACTCTCCGTTGGGGCATCGGTCGCAGCTCTAAAACGGATCTCGGAGGCTCATCGTGCTCACAGCAGCGACGTGGTTGGTGAACATTCTTACGATCTACCTGGGCGTCGGACTGCTGTTCGCCATCGCCTTCGTGTGGAAAGGGGTCGGCAAGATCGACCCGGCGGCGAAAGAGGGTACGATCGGCTTCCGCCTGCTGATCATCCCGGGCGCGGCGGCCCTGTGGCCGATCCTGGCCAACCGCTGGATGCGCGGTGAAGGGCCGCCGACGGAGCGTAACCCGCATCGCTGCGCGGCGTTGGAGGGCCAGCGATGATCGCGCCGCTCAGGCGACGGCATCGCTGGATGACGATGCTCTTGGCTGTGGTCTTGCCGGTGCTCTATATCGTGGCGCTTGCCGGTCGCCAGGCCGAACCGATCATGGCGGCCGTGCCGAGTGTCTTGGCGGTCGGGACGGTAGCCGGGGGCGAGGCCACCGCGGAAGGCCTGGCGATCGAAGGCTTACCGGTCACGGCCCGGGTCGTGCTCTCGGGATCGAGCTGGACCCTCGAGCTGACGCCGAGCGAGCCCCTCGCCCGGCCGGAAGTCCTAGTCTACTGGTCCGACACGGCCGGGCCGGCGGAGCGGTTGCCGGATGGGGCCTATCTTCTGGGCGCCTTCGGCGGCGTGCGGGCGCAAGCCTATGCCGTGTCCGAGGCCGTCATGGGGCGGCCGGGCAGCCTGGTGCTCTACAGCCTCGGGCACCAGGAAGTGCTGGGCTCGGTGGCGCTGCCGGCGATCGGCACGGCGCCGGCCCCGGCAGTGGAGCCTGATGAGGCAGCTTTGGCTTCGGCGGAAGAAACCCCGGTGGAAGGAGGCTCGGAATGAGCGTGTCCTACCAGGCGGTGCAGTGGAACCGTCAGAAGAAGATCTACGACCGGCTCATGGTCGGCGGCGTGGTGCTCTACATGGGCCTTTTCGTCGGCGTCGGCTTCCTGCTCAACCCTACCGCGACGGCCGAATCTCTCCTGATCCGCGGCTTCGCTACGGCGGCCTTCCTGTTGCTGCACATCATCCTGTCGATCGGACCTCTGTGCCGGATCGATGCGCGCTTCCTGCCCCTGCTCTACAACCGGCGCCACATGGGCGTGACGATGTTCATCCTCGCCTTGGCCCATGGGGCGTTCTCCATCCTCCAATTCCATGCCTTTGGCAAGCTCAACCCGCTGGTCAGCGTGCTGGTGTCGAATGGCCGGTACGACAGCCTGAGCCAGTTCCCCTTCCAACCCTTGGGCGCCGCGGCCCTCGCCATCCTCTTCCTGATGGCGGCCACCAGTCACGACTTCTGGCTCGCCAACCTCTCGGCGCCGGTGTGGAAAGCGCTCCACATGTTGGTCTACGTGGCCTACGGCCTGATCGTGCTGCACGTCGCGCTGGGGATCTTGCAAGCCGAAACGAGCCCGCTGCTGTCGGTGTTCCTCGGTCTCGGCATGGTGTGGATCCTCGGTCTGCACATCGTTGCCGGACGCAAGGAAGCGGCGACGGACCGAGAGGTCGGGAGCACTAACGCCGATGGCCTGGTGGACGTCTGTGGGGTCGACGACATCCGGGAGAATCGTGGCAAGGTGGTGACGGTGTCGGGCGAGCGGCTGGCAGTCTTCCGCTACGACGGCAAGATCTCGGCCATGTCGAACGCCTGCCAGCATCAGAACGGTCCCCTCGGTGAGGGCAAGATCGTCGACGGTCTGGTGGTTTGCCCCTGGCACGGATTCCAGTACAAGCCGAACTGTGGTGCGTCACCGGAGCCCTTCACCGAGAAGATCCCGACCTTCCGCGTCGCGGTGGCCGACGGCCGGGTTCTGGTGGATCCCAAGCCGCTGCCACCGGGGACGGAGGTCGAGCCCGCCTTGATCGAGGGTGGCAGCGCCCAGGGAGGACAGCCCCATGCCTGAGCCCCGTGACGAGTTCTACACCGGCTACCTACCGACGGCACCTGAGGGGATCGCCCGCCGGGTGCGCCAGGTGGTGATCCTGCTCTTCGTTCTGACGGGGGTCGTCGCCCTCGTGCTGCTCGCCGGTCAAGGCGGCTTCTCGGCCGGGATCTACGAGTTCGGCGTCGAGCGTGCCTTCACCGGCGTGGTGCGTGAAGAGCCCTATCCGATGCTGGCCATGCAACGGCCCGGGCAGAGTGCCGAGGAGCCGACCTCACAGATCTACCTGGTAGCACCCGGCAAGTTCGACGCCAGTGACGACGTCGCGGGCCTCGATGGTCAGGAGGTCGAGCTCAAGGGCTCGCTGCTCTATCGCGACGACCAGACGATGGTCGAGGTCGTGCCGGGCTCGGTGAAGCCGGCCGGCGCCGGCACTGTAGCCTCGGAGGAGCAGTCCCTCGGCACCCAGACCTTGATCGGTCGCATCGTCGACAGCAAGTGCTACCTGGGGATCATGAAGCCCGGCAGCACCAAACCCCATCGGGCCTGCGCCACCCTGTGCATCGCCGGCGGTATCCCGCCGTTGTTTCTCGTCAGCGACGCGCAAGGCCCGGCGGCCCAGCTTCTGCTGGTCGGGCCTGACGGCGGTAGCGTGAACCAGGAGGTTTTGCCCTATGTCGACGAGCCGCTCGAGATCACCGGTGAGGTCTTGCGCCTCGACGATCTCTGGCTGCTGAAAGCGGACCCCGCGTCCTATCGGCGGCTGTCGGGCAGCTAAGCCTCTAGGGTTTATGCAGTCTGTGAGTGATCCGGCGAGTTGCCGGAGCTGCGGCGCAGGCCACAAGGACGACCGGGCAATGATCGTTTGGGTCAGCGATCCGATTCGGGTTCCCATCGAGCGGTTTGAACAGACTTTGTCTGGCCAGCGTATAGTCGGAGCAGGAGGTGCTCGATGCCCGAGCCGTTGACCCGCTCAGCGACGGACTATCCGGTCTGCGCCGAGCTGCTGCCGTCCGAGCCGATCCGCGAAAGGCGGTATGAGGTTCGCTTCGCCCGCAACGCGTCGGAGCTCGACGAGCTCCTGCGGCTGCGCTTCGAGATCTTCAACCTGGAGCTCGAAGAAGGCCTGGAATCGTCCTACGAGACCGGCCGCGACGAAGACGAGTTCGATCCCTTCTGCCACCATCTGATCGTCACCGAGCGCGCCTCCGGCCGCATCATCGGTACCTACCGTCTGCAAACCAGCGCCATGGCCGAGCGCCACATCGGTTTCTACTCCGACGCCGAGTTCGACCTGTCCCTCTTCCCTGAAGCCGTGCTGGCCGATTCGGTCGAGCTCGGCCGCGCCTGCATCGCCGCCGAGCACCGCAACACCCAGGTCCTCTTCCTGCTGTGGAAAGGCTTGGCCCAGTACATGGCGGTGACCGACCAGCGCTACCTCTTCGGCTGCTGCTCGCTGACCAGCCAGGATCCGGCCGAAGGCTGGGCGGTGATGGAGCTCCTCGAGCGCCGCGGCCAGGTTCATCCCGAGATCCACACCGCGCCGCGACCCGAGTTCGAGTGCCGGCGCGACGGACCGGCCTTTGCCGGCAAGGTCAAGGTGCCCAAGCTGTTCCGCATCTATCTGCGCCACGGCGCCCTGGTCTGCGGCCCACCGGCGATCGATCGGCGCTTCAAGACGATCGACTACCTGGTGATCTTCGACGTCGCCACCATGAGCGAGAATCAGTTCCGAATCTTCTTCGGCTGACCGGTGGGTCCACGATGATCTGCCGGCGGAGATGCGATGCAGCGTGATCTGGGCCAACACCTGTTCACCTTTGCGGTCATCTCGGACTCCCACGTCAACGAGGGCGAGAGCCGTTCGGTCTCACCCTACGCGTCGAATCGGCAGGCCAACGGTCGCCTGCGGCACGTCGTCGATCACCTGAACCGACTCGATCTCGCCTTCGTCGTCCACCTCGGCGATATGGGCAATCCCTTGCCGGAGCTGCCAGGTTACGAGTCGGCGGCGAAACGGTTCCGGGAGATCGTCAGCGGGCTGCGCGCGCCGCTCCATCTGACCGCCGGCAACCACTGCGTCGGTGACAAGCCCCAGGGCTGGGTACCGGTGCCGAGGGTGAGCAGCGAGTCCCTGGCGCGGTACGAGCGCGTCTATGGCCGACACTTCTACGCTTTTGATCATGGCGACTGTCAATTTCTGGTCCTGAGCTCCTTGATCGTCAACTCCGGGTTGCCGCAGGAAGGGGAGCAGAAAGCCTGGCTCGAGCAAGAGCTGGCGCGCGCCGGCGACACCGGTCGGCGCGTCTGGCTGATGATGCACTACCCGCTGTTCGTCGCCGCTGCCGACGAGCCAGGCAGCTACGACAACCTCGATCTGCCCGGGCGCTCGTGGCTCCTGAGCCTGTTGGAAGAGCATGATGTCGAGGCCGTCTTCTCGGGCCACGTGCACAACTACTTCTATAGCCGCTACGCCGGGACAGACCTGATCACCGTACCGGCGACGAGCTTCGTTCGGCAGGATTATTCGGACGTCTTTCGCGTCGCACCGGCCGATCCCGAAGGCGGGCGCAGCGATCTGGCGAAACTCGGCTTCTGTCTGGTCGACGTCTTCGAGCGCGGGCATTCTCATCGCATCGTGCGCACGGCGGGGCGATCGCTGGTGCCCGGCGAGGCGCAGGGCGAGGCGACCACCGGACCGCCTGCAACCGGCGTACCGCAGTCGACGCCCACCGGTGTTGGCGTCGAGATGCGCGAGAACTGGCTGGCGCGCCTTGCGCTACGCACCAACAACTCGGTGAGCCCGTTCACCCGCCGGTCGGCGCGCAACGATTGGGCGGTGCTGGCCTTACGCGAGATGGGCGCAACAAGGGTGCGGCTGTTTCTCCACGAGCTACTCGATGAGGACGTGATCGAGCGCGTGTCGACCCTGCAGGAGGCGGGCTTCGAGTTCCTGGTCTACTCCCATGGCATCCCGGGGGAGAAGGCGTACCGGCTGGTACGCGAGCACCGGGCATTGATGGCCGGCTGGGAGCTCGTTCTGCGGCACGATCAGGTGGAATCGGCGGTCCGCCGGTTGGAGAAGGTCAATGGGTCGACATCAGTCGGCGCCTTGCCGTGTTACTTGAACGAGGTGCGCGACCTGAGCCGAGCCGAGATCGACGATGCCAACGTCAAGCACGAGGCGGTCTACGGCTTCCAGATCCAGGAGAAGGAGCGGATCGAAGCGCTCGTCCGCGACCCCGATCTCCGTCGGACCTTCCGCGGGTTGGTGTTTCGGTTGCGGCGGCGAGGCGTCCCCGAGCTCTCTCTGCGGCGAGAGCTGCAGGCCATCGATGCGTCGGCGCGCGAGTGGGGCATGCACCATCAGGCCCACGTCCTGTTTTCCGGCAGCCTGACGGCCGATCGCCTGGTCGACGATTTGAGCACCGCCAACCGGGTGGCCGAGGCGGCGCTGATCGCCGCCTTCGCCCGGCACATCGACCTCACCCTCGATACGTTCGAAGATGTCGACCGCGGGTACTTCGTGCGCCATGGCCTGGTCGATCGGCGCTACAATCCGCGCCTCGCCGCCAAGGTCTTGCGTCACCTCGGCGAGGTGCTCGGTGGCCGCACCGCCGGCCGTCTCCTTCGCAGCTCTGCGACGACGGAGACCTGGGGCCGTTCGCTGACGGTCGAGCTCGACGACGGGGTGGTGATCTTGCTCGCGCCTTCGGCCCCCGGCTCGCTCGATCGGTTGCCGGTGGCGGGGCGGCCTACGCCGCAGGCGCTCCGTCTGTTGGATCTCGAGTGTGGCGAGACCTGCGAGGTGGCCTGGGCGACCGACGGCCCGCCTGGACGACTTGCCGAGCCGGTGGCCCTGCGAGGGCCGATGTTGGTGATCGATCGCAGCGAGTGACGGTGCGTCAGAACGGCCACAGCACCGGGATCAGCAGGGTCGACAACAGCCAGACCGTGAGGCTGATCGGGAAGCCGACCTTGAAGTAGTCGGTGAACTGGTAGCCGCCCGGACCGTAGACCAGGGTGTTGGTCTGGTAGCCGATCGGCGACAGGAAGCTGGCTGAGGCGGCGAAGGCGATGCAGAAGGCGAACGGCCGCACATCGACCCCCATGCCGGCGGCGATCTCGATGGCGATCGGGGTGAGCAGGGCGGCGGTGGCGTTGTTCGACATCAGCTCGGTGAGGACCATCGTCAGCAGATAGAGGACGGCCAGCACCGCGCGCGGACCATAGGGGCCGGCCAGGTCGATCACCTTGCCGGCGATGAGCTCGGCGCCGCCGGTCTTCTGCATCGCAAGGCCGAGCGATAGGGTGCCGGCGATGAGGAAGACGATGCGCATGTCGATCGCCTCGTAGCCTTCCTGGATGGTCAGGCAACGGGTCAGCACCATGGCCAGGGAGCCGAGCAGGGCGGCGACCATGATCGGCATGATCCCCAGCGCCGCCATCGCCACGACCGCGGCGAAGATGCCCACCGCGGCGGTCATCTTGCGCTTGCGGTAGCGCGGCGTCGAGGAGTCCTCCATGATCAGCATGAACTCCTGGCTGTCGGTCAAGCTTTGCAGGCGGTCGCGCCGGCCCTGGATCAGCAGGGTGTCACCGAAGTGCAGTCGCACCTTGCCCAGCTTCTCGCGGATTTCGCCACCGTGGCGGCGGATCGCCAGGGCGGTGGCGAGGAAGCGCTTGCGGAAGTCGATCTCCTTGATCGTCTTGCCGATCAGGCCGGAGTTGGCCGAGATGACGCACTCGGCCAGCACCACATCGGGTGACTGCAGATCTTCGTCGGAGAACTTCACTCGGGCGTGGATCGCGACCCCTTCGGCCTCGCGCACCCGCATGATGTTGTCGATGTTGCCCTTGACGATCAGCAGGTCGCCTTCACGCAGGATGATCTCGGGCAGCAGTGAGCCGAGGCGCTCCTTGTTGCGCCGGATCTCCAGCACCTCGATGTCGTTCGCCTGGCTCAGCTTGCTCGCTTTCAACGTCTTGCCGATCAGCCGCGAGCGCGGCTGGATCACCAGCTCGGTGAGGTACTCGCGCAGGTGATAGCCGGCGGTCAGATCGTTGTCGGCTCGGCGTGTCGGCAGCAGCTTGCGGCCGAGAGTCAAGAGGTAGGCGATGCCGAGGATCAGGAAGAGGCTGCCGAGGGGCGAGAACTCGAACATGCGAAAGGGCTCGTAGCCCTTCTCCTCGAGGATCGAGCCGACGATGATGTTGGTCGAGGTGCCGATGTATGTGCAGATGCCGCCGAGGATGCCGGCAAAGGACACCGGAATCAGCAGCTTCGAAGGGCTCATCTTGCGGTCGCGGGCGATACCTAGGACGATGGGAATGAACATCGCCACCGCGGCGGTGTTGTTGATGAAGGCCGACATCACGCCGACGGTGACCAGGATCACCGCCATCTGGCCGACCTCGGCCGAGCCGCCGAGCTGCGACAGGCTGGTGCCCAGGCGCACCACCGCACCGGTGCGAATCAGGCCGGCCGAGAGCACCAGCACCGCGGCGACCGTGATCGGCGCCGGATTGGCAAAGCCGCGCACCCCTTCCTCCGGCGTCAGCACGCCGGTGGCGATCAGGGTGGCGAGGATCAACAGCGCCGTGACGTCGATCGGGATCGCTTCGGTGACGAAGAGCACGATCGCCGCGGCGAGGATGATGAAGACAATCGTCAGTTCCATAAGACTGGCGAACCTTAGCAGATCCGAAGCGCCCGGAGTTCGGGCGACCCGAGGGATTGACGACCTTGGGCTGGCACGCCATCATGCCCGCCGTGAGGACTGCGGAGATCGATCCGAGCAGCAGCCCGCGGCGTCGCCCCTGGCGTCGCCGACTCGTCGCGGTCTACCTGCTGGCCCTGGTGGCATCGCACGTGACCCGCCAGCTCGACTCGGCCGCGCCGCCGCTCGGTGAGGGCGTGGCCGCGGTGCAAGTGGCGGCGATCGACGGTGAGACGATCGGCGATAGCGAAGGGAAGCCGGTACGGTTCGCCTATCGCGAGTGGGGCGCGGTTGAAGGCGAGGCGCGGCCAGTGGTGCTCCTGCTTCACGGCAGCCCGGGTAGCGCGGCCAATTTCGACGCGCTGGGGCCACTGCTGGCCGAGCGCTACCGGGTGATCGCTCCGGATCTGCCCGGGTTCGGCGACTCGAGCCGCAGCATCCCGGACTATTCGATCCTCGCCCATGCAGGCTACAGCCTGGAGCTCCTCCGCCAGCTCGGCATCGAGCGGGCCGACGTGGTGGGCTTCAGCATGGGCGGCGGCGTGGCGCTGCACATGGCGGAGCTCGAGCCTGAGCGGGTGCGCTCGCTGGTGATGCTGGCAGCGATCGGCGTACAGGAGCTCGAGCTGCTCGGGCAGTACCACCTCAACCACGCGTTGCACGGCCTGCAGCTCGGCGGCCTGTGGCTGCTGTCGGAAGGGATCCCGCATTTCGGCGCCCTCGACGGCCTGCTGCTCGGTCTGTCCTATGCGCATAACTTCTACGACACCGATCAGCGGCCGTTGCGCGGGCTGATCGAACGCTTCGCCGGACCGATGCTCATCCTGCACGGCCGCGGCGATGTGCTGGTGCCCTACGCCGCGGCGCTGGAGCACCATCGCCTGGTGCCCCAGAGCGAGCTAGTGTCGTTCGACGCCAACCACTTCATGGTCTTCTCCAATCCTCAGGCCCTGGCGTCGCCGCTGCTCGATTTCTTCGCTCGGGTCGAAGCCGGCACGGCGGCGGATCGCTCCCGGGCTTCGGCTGAGCGCATCGCTGCGGCAGAGGACCCGCGAGGCTTTAGGCCGCCGCGCACGACCGGGCTGGCGCTGACCCTCGCCCTGGTGCTCATCGCCTTGGCGACTCTGGTCAGCGAAGATCTCACCTGCATCGCCGCCGGCTTGCTGGTCGCACGCGGCAGCCTCGGCTTCGGTGAGGCCGCCTTCGCCTGCTTCCTGGGTATCTTTTTCGGCGATCTGATGCTCTATGGCCTCGGGCGGCTCGGTCGTCCATGGCTCGACAAGGCACCGCTGAAGTGGTTCGTCAGCCCGGCCGACGTCGCCCGCAGCACCCGCTGGTTCGAGCGTCGGGGTGCTCTGGTGATTTTCCTCAGCCGCTTCATCCCCGGCACCCGCCTGCCGACCTACGTGTCGGCCGGTCTGCTGCGCACCAACGTTTGGTGGTTCGGCCTCAACCTACTGATTCCAGTCGCCCTGTGGACACCGCTTCTGGTGGCCCTGGCGCGGTTGATCGGCGATCGCTTCTTCACCTCTTTCGAGGTCTTTCAGCGTTACGCTCTGCCCGCCTTCGCCGCCTTGATGCTTTCGGTCTGGCTGATGCTGGGGCTCGGGCGCTCCCTGGCTTCCCACCGTGGCCGGCGCCTGCTCTTGGGTTGGTGGCACCGCAAGCGCTATTGGGAGTTCTGGCCCCGTTGGGTGGTCTATCCGCCGGTGGTGCTCTATGTCCTGTGGCTCGGTCTGCGCCACCGTAGCCTCGCCGTTTTCACCGCCGCCAACCCCGGCATCCCCAACGCCGGCGGTTTCCACGGCGAGTCCAAGGCCGAGATCCTGGAGCGCCTCGATCGCGACTGGGTGGCCCGTTTCCGCTGGTTGCCACGGCGCGCCGAGCCCGAGCAGAAGATGGCAGAGGTACGCGACTTCATGCGCGACCAGGGGCTCGACTATCCGATCGTCCTCAAGCCCGACCAGGGGCTGCG
>JBCCGX010000073.1:0-16687 GCA_039029035.1 Acidobacteriota bacterium
AACCGTCCGGCGTCGCGAAATCGAGCCCGAGCAGTGTCGCGACCAGGGGTGCCACGTCGACCAGGCGCAGCTGCGCTGCGGCGACGCCACGACGAATCCCGGCGCCAGAGGCTACCAGCCCAGTCTGAATCTGTGGGAAGTCGGGAATCCAGCCGTGGGTGGCTCCCTCGGCCGGACGCAAGGCCTCGCCGGTGGCCCTGGACGAGAAGTCGATCCCGGGCAGGGAATTGAGCCCCAGCACCGCCTCGGGGGCGGCGCCCAACGCGTCGAGCTCCTCGCGCTCGACGATGCGAAAGAGGCTGCGCACGCCGCGCGGCTGGGCGTCGAGCACGGCACGGACCTCGGCCACAGCGGCTTGGTCCGCTGGGTCGGCGAGATGGAGAAAGGCCGAGGCACCGGTGGTGTGAAACGTCGCACGCCACGCGCCGCGATCGTCCTGCGCTGCCATCAACCCCGACTCGACCAGCCACACGTTGGGTGCCAGCACGGTGTGGCGGTCGACATGGCCGTGGTCGCCGGTGACGACGAACGCCGTGCGCTCCAGGATGCCGACCCTCTCGGCCGTCTCGTAGATCTGCGCCAGCGCCCGGTCCGCCGCCGCGACCGAGCGGCGGACCCGGCGCGACTCGCGCCCGTCTTCGTGCTGGAAATGATCGGTCTCGATCAGGTGGACCAGCAGCAGGGTCGGCCGATAGGTCTCCAGCAGGTAGGCCGCCATGTCGCCCGCTCGATCGTCGCGAGTCATGTGATCGATGTGAAAGTTCGTCAGGGTCAGCCGGCCGGTCGCCTCGCGCTCCAACTCCTGCCACAAGCTCGGCGGCCGGGTCGCGCGGCGCATCGCCTCGATGCCGTCGACCGCCGGATCGAGCGACCAGACTTCCGGCACCAGGAAGTCGACCGACGCACCGACGCTCACCGGCCAGCCGATGGCGGCGCTGGTACCGCCTGAGGCGCGCACCACGTCCCACAGGGTCGGAACACGGATGGCCGAGGCCTCCCAATACCAGCGACCGGTCGCTCCATCCGGCTCGAAAGGTGCGTTGTAGAAGATGCCGTGGCGATCCGGCAGTGCGCCGGTGACCATGGTCGTATGGGAAGGGTAGGTCACCGACGGGTAGACACTGCGCACCGCCTCGGCGTGGGCGCCGTCCTCCATCAGTTGCCGCAGCATCGGTGCCGCCCACGTCGGATCGAGGTAGAACTCCGGCCGCAAGCCGTCGATCGACACGAGCACGACGTGATCCGCCGGTCTCCCGGCGTGAGCGCTCGGCTCTTCGGCGTGCAAGGGTTCTTCGGCGTGCGCGGCCGGGGCGATGCCCAGGGCGAGACATGCAACGAGAAGCGAATAGCGGATCGATCCGGGACTTTGCATCGACAGCCTCCGGCGGCTGGCCGAGCGGGATCGCCCAAGCCGCAGTCACTTGATGGATTGCACCCGATGATGCCAGATCTGGAGTCAAAGTCCGATAAACAGAGGCGGAATCTTCGCCGATCTGGCGGCCATCAGACCCGAAGGAGAGGCCGCTCGGTCTACCAGGCAGATGTGTCGCCAAACTCGAAGCCGTCGGCGAAGATCGTATCGACGCACTGATCGGGCGGTACACTGGCCGTGACATCCAAAATCATGTGATCGACACCCGAATCGTCGTCGACCAGAACGTGCAGATCGCCATCTTGCAGCTGACTCAGAATGCTGACCGGCCCCGGAACCAAGCTGTCCAAATCCAAGTTGAAGTCTTCGGTCTGGCCGGGATTCCAAGTCAACGCCGGCGTCAGACTCTCGAATCTCGACTGCCAGTCGAAAGTGATCGTGCAGCCTGAGATATCGCTCAGATCAAAAAAACTAATGTGATCATTGAATGTTGGTCCGACTCCGGCACGAGCGCGAAACCTCAGCGTTGCGGCAGTGATGTTGGTGGGCAAACCCTGGAAAGAGTGACCGAGAAATGCATCGCTCGGCACGCCTCCCAGCGCTGGGATCTCGTCGAAATTCAGCGCGATTCCAGCAGCGGTGCAACCCTGTAGGAAAGAGAGCAGAGCCGGATCAGGCGACGTCGTTTCCGGTGGTGGCACGAAATCATCGGCCAGGCCCGAGAAAAACCTGAATTCGCAAGGACAATTGCAAGGTGGAGGCCAACAACAGGGCGGAGGCGGAGGCGGAGGCGGCCCACCTGCAGCGAGTGCCGGAGCGAGCCCGAACGTCCAAACCAAAATAACATAACAGCGAATACCTGCTCTTTGCATGACTCATTACCTCCCAAGTGAATGCATGTCGAATCGCCTCGAGACTCGGTCCATGAGACCCGCGACGACCCAGCCTCACCAACGACCTCAAGACCCAATGTCGGAAACTGATCGAGCATAGCACAGTGCGCCCTGGCTGCCGCAGAGGCCCGCTCCGGCCACGCTGGCACTCGGGGCCGAGCCAAGCCAGTGGGCCGGGCTTATCGCGGCAATCGGCGCCTGGACAGTCTCCCCAACGGCGGATAGTTTCGGCCCGATGAAAGTCGCCATCGTCTGGAACCACACCTCGCGCCTGCTCGATTGCTCCTTCCGCTTCGAACAATACCTGGCCGGCTTTCGCGCTCTCGGCCACGAGCCGGTGATCGTCTGCCAGGAGGGGCGGGACGCCGGCTTCCCGGAGCCTGCCACGACCTACCCCGCCGACGCTTTCGAAGACCCTGCGATGTGGCGCGAGATCGACGCCGAGGTGGGTGTGATCGTCACCTGGCACCGCATGTCCCGCACCCTGCAGGCGATGCGGCAGGCCGGCACCCGGGTCATCGCCATCTCCGACTCGGACGGCCAGATCGGCATCCGGGTCCACACCCGGGCGACCTTCGATCGCCTGTGGATGTACCACAACGGCCTGGCCGCCAAGGCCCGGTGCCTCAAGTACTGGCTCGGCAAATACCTCGCCAAAGGGGCAGAGGAAGACCGCGAGCACCTGGAGAGCACCCGCCACTCGGACGTCTTGGTGCTCGGCTCGAGCGAGGGGCGGCGCAATTTCGGGCAATTCCTCGCCTACCATGGGGAGGACGCACTGTTCGAACGGGTGACGGTCCTACCGTTCAATATCGGCGCCTCCTTCCTCGCTTGCCCGTTGCCGGATCGGAAAGCCGATCGCCTGGTCGCGATCGGCCGCTGGGGTGATCCGCAGAAGCACGCCGGCCTCCTCGTCGCTGCGCTGGAGCGTCTCTTCGCCGAGCGCCCAGGGACTGAAATCGTCATCCTCGGCGGCGGCGGCGAGCCCTGGTTCGAGCCTATGAGCCAACGCTTCCCTCAAGTCGACTATCGCGGCGTCACCGAGCAGGCAGAGGTCGCCCGCACCCTGGCCAGCAGCCGCGCGATCGTTTTCTCGTCCCGTTGGGAGGGCAGCCCCCACGCCGCCAACGAAGCGTTGGCCACCGGTGCCACCCTCATCGGCACACCGATTCCGAGCCTCGTCAGCTGGTCGGAAGGCAGCCGCTTCGGTCGCATCGCCGAGAAGGCCACCGCTGGAGCCCTCGCTCAGGCGATGCTCGACGAGATGACCGACTGGGACCAGGGCCGGCGCGACCACCGAGCCATCGCCGAAGAATGGCGCCGCCGCCTGGAGCCAGCGACGATCTGCCGCCAGCTCTTGGCGAGCTAAGGCCGCTAAAGCTCCGGCCAGGCCTCGCCAGAGGTGAGCCACCTGGCCCAGCAATCACCAGCCTGAGAGCGCAACGCGAACGGACCAAGGTTGAGTGATCGATGAAGCCGTCGCCAGAACACAGCGCCTTAGCGGACTCCTACGCCAAGCGCTGAAGCGCGGGCCTTTGAGCGGTGGAGCGACAGGCTGGTGATTGCTGAGCCGGTAGGGCGAGGGAAACCTTGCCCAGCGTCCGTCTAAAAAGACGAATAGACTGTAAGTCTGCCTCGACCCATTTGCATGAGGGACCTCGGGGGTGACGCCCGGGGCCCCGCTAAGGAGGAGTTACGCCATGGCCGGACACGAGCACCCCTATCCCGAAGACTTCCACGCCCTCTACGATCAGGGCACTCGCGCCGCGCGCCGCACCCTGACCGCCAGCACCGAGACCACTGGTCATCAACGCCTGGCCGAGCAGTTCTCCGACTTGGCAGTGGAGTACGACGAGGCCACCAGCACCCCCAATTTCGTCTGCAGCCGCAAGCCCGAGGATCGACTGGCGACCGGCTACGGCTCGGTCGAGGAAGCCGCGGCCGGCTTCGTTCGCGACCACTGCGACTTGTGGAACCTCTCCGACGACGATGCGCAGACGGTGGAGGTGGCATCGGTCAGCCGCCAGGGCCTGCCGACGGTGCGCCTGACCCAGCGCATGGAGGGCCGGGAAGTCTTCGACTCGGAGATCAACGCCGCCGTCACCGGCGACAACGAAGTGCTCTCGGTCTCCGGGCAGCTCTTCGCCGGCACCAGCGTCGTCCGCTCGGCCCGCCGTTCCGTCCTCGTCACGTCGGCAGAGGAAGCGATCGCCCAGGCGGCGTTCGATCTCACCGGTGAAGTCTACGATCCCAGGGAGATCGCCCCGGCGAAAGAGCCCGGCGACGGTAACCCCTATCTCTTCTTCGAACACCAGCGGAGCGATAACGACGAGCGGCCAGCCTTCGAGCGCCCGGTACGGATCAAAGAAGTCATGTTCCCCATCGGCGAGGGCGAGTTCGTTCCGGCCTTCTACATGGAGCTGTGGCTCAAGGGTGTTCCAGCCTTCAGTTACGTGATCGACGCGGTCGACACCCCCGATGTGCTGTTTCGCAAGAACCTCACGTCCCACGCTGCGTTCGCCTACCGGGTCTACAACACCGGCGATGCGCTGCTGCGCCCCGAGGACGGTCCGGCCCCCGGCACGCCCCATCCGACCGGCGTGCCCGATGGCTTCCAAGCGCCGACGATCCGGGCCGAGCTGATCACCACCGAAGGGCTGCGGCCCAGCGATCCCTGGCTCCCTGACGACGCGACGAGCACAGTGGGCAACAACTGCATCGCCTACGCCGACCTCAGGCGCGGCGACGGCTTCAACGAGGGGGACGTTCTCGGCCAAGTCACTGCAGAGCGGACCTTCGACCACACCTACGACCACAGCCGGGACTCGACGGTGCCGGAGAACCTGCAAGCGAGCATCGTCGGCATGTTCTTCCACGTCAACTGGCTCCATGACCGCTGGTACGAGGCCGGCTTCGACGAGGCGGCGGGCAACGCCCAATTCGACAACTTCGGCCGCGGTGGGCTCGATCGTGATCCGATCATCGCCGAGGCCAGTGACTTCTCCGGTACCGACAATGCCAACATGGCCACCCCGGCCGACGGCGCCAGCCCGCGGATGCAGATGTACACCTTCACCGGCCCACCGGGACCCACTCGCACGAGCAACTTCGAGGCCCTGATCACCTTCCACGAAATGGGCCACTACATCACCAATCGCCTGGTCGGCAACGGCAACGGCCTGCGCTTCACCCAAGCCCGCGCCATGGGTGAAGGCTGGGGCGACTTCTTCGCTCTCACCATGACCTCTCAGGCGAGCGACGATTTCGCCAGCGGCGTGTTCGCGCCTGGCGGCTGGACCGACCTGACCCCCAACTTCGACAACAACTACTACTTCTCGATCCGGCGTTACCCCTACTCCGCCGATCTGTCGAAGAACCCACTCACCTTCCGCCACATCAGCGCCAACGTCGTCCTCCCCACCGGCCCGCCGCGCAACCCGATCTTCGCCCGCGGGGCCAACGAGGAATTCCACAACGCCGGCGAAGTGTGGTGCGCCGTCCTGTGGGAGGTCTTCGTCAACTTGGTCTTCGCCCACGGCCACGAACGCGCCGAGCGCCGCGCCCTGCGCTACATCATCGGCGGCCTCAAGCTGACCCCCTCCAATCCCACCTTCACCCAGGCGCGCGACGCCATCATCGCCAGCGTCACCGCCCTCGACCCGGGCGACTTGGACCCGGTGTGGGCCGGCTTCGCCAAGCGGGGGATGGGGGCCGGGGCCGCGTCGCCAGCCTCGACGTCGAGGACTCTGACTGGAGTGGTGGAGAGCTTCGAGACGCCGTAGCGGCTAATCTCCCGCGGGCGGCTTTTTCGGCTCCCAATGCGTGATCGATCGTCGATCACGCAACCTCGCGCCGCCCCACACGGCAAACGAGCCTTGATCGCGTGTCGTCGAGCGAACACAACACGCGATCGACTTTCGATCACCGAGTTCCACACCTCCGCTTGACCCCAACGAGCTTCGTTCCGGTCAAGTTGACCTGGGTCGGACGGAGATCGAGTCTCGATCGCCTGTTGAAGCGATGCCACCTTGGGCGATCCCCCTCAAATCAGCACCTGTCCCACTTTCCAGGTTCGGATGGTCCTCTTGACGTGACGGCTCGCCAGATTAATTGACCAGGCACGTGGTATCTTTTCTGAGCTGCAGCACTGGATGCGGAAACGGATGGGGGCTGCGATTGGGACATCCGTCTCGCGTGCTCCGATTCGATTCTCTCACTTCAATTCCCTTGCGAAAGGAGACCCCCATGAAGAAAAGAAACCGTTCCAAGCTCAAGCTCCACCGCGAAACCCTGCGCAATCTCGACCCTGACCGGATGTCGGCTGTGGCCGGCGCGACCTTCTGCACCTCCGACCGGTGCTCGAACAACTGCACCGGAGCCAACTGCACCCAAGGTGCCTCGGAGTGCATCTGCCCCGAAACCCTCACGGCTTTTTTCTGCTAGTCGCGACCGACAGATAGCAACATCAAACGGTCCCAATCCGGCGCTTCGTCGGAGATCGCGGCTTGCAGCACCAGGCCGATACCGGCGGCGCCTCGCATGAGCCCGCCGGTCTCTTGCAGCTCCGGGCCGCCGGGCCGGACCCCGATGTGGGGGCTGAGAGGATCGGTGAAGAAGCCGGTCTCGCCCATGTCTAACTGCTGGCTAGCGAGCAACCGCTGCAGCCAGGTGCGGGCGGCGGCGGCGAAGGTCGGCTCACCCGTTGCCTGATACATGCGATGGAAGGTGTGGGCAACGCCGGCGGCGCCATGGCAGAAGCCGGCGTCGGGTAGGTCTTCGGAGCTTGCCGACGCGGCTCGGGCGAGCTCCAGCGCCGCCGTTTCCCAGCCACGGTGCTCGCAACAGCGGGCTGCCAGGAGCAGTCCGGCGGCGATGCCAGGGCTGCCGGAGCACCAGGACAGGGCCGGAGGGGCGACGTCGCCCTCCGGCGACACCCGGACGGGACACCGCGAGACATCACCGCCCGGCGCGAGCACGGACAGCAGCCAGGCACAAGCCTGATCGAGGAGCGGCCGAGCGCGGTCTGTCGCGACCCCGGCTCGACAGACGGCGGCCAAAAAGGCCACGACCCCAGCCGTGCCGTGGGCCAGGCCGAGGCGATAGGTGACCCTCGGATCGACTTCGGCCAGCGGCGGCCAGCTGACCCCGGGACCGACCTCGACCGCCCGTGCCGCCAGGTGATCCACGATCCGTTCGAGGCAGAGAACCGCCCGCCGCCGCGGCAGACGCTGCAAAGCGTAGACGCCACAGCCAACCAGGCCTTTCAGCAGGTCACAATTCCACAGTCCGGTGGTGGGCGTCAGGCTCTTGAGCAGGGCGGCGTCGATCTCGCCGTTGTCATCGTCCTCAGATGCCAGATCGTCGTCGGCCTCGAAGATCCACTCTTGCAGATAGTCGCCCACCCAGGCCGTGCCGAGGAAGCCGGCGTAGAGGATCGGTTGCATCGGTAGGCGAACGAGCTCGTCGCTGGCGGCATCGAAACACTCCACGGCGCGGTCCGCCGCCTCAGCGTCGTCCGTCACACGCGCCCGGTAGGCCCAGAAAAGCGCCTGGCCGAGGCGCCCGGCGTCGAGGGCCGCAGCGCCCCATTGCGCCCCCTGAGCGTACCCGGTCGGAAGTTTCGCCAGTCCGCCGGCAAGTCGGTCGACCGCCTGCTGCGCTTCAGCGGCCAGATCCCCTTCGAGCAGTCGACGCCACCGTTCGGAGGACAGCCCACTCTGTTCGCTGTAACCGTCTTGGCCGTAACCGTCTTGGCTGTGACCATCAACGTTCATCCCGCACCTGATCTTCCGTCGCCGCAGCAGGCTCTGGGTGAGTTCTGGAGCGGATCGCTAGAGCCCTCGAGGCGCCCCCGGGGGGTGTGCCCGCCTGCCACGATAGATCATTCGACAGAGTTACCCCCATGATCAGAGTAGGCTAGCCGATCGAAGGGCGTCTCGAACGGCCGTCCGACATCGAATCGAGGCGATCCGCGGCCAGATGCAGGCGAGTGGCTACAAATCACGGGCAAAGGCTCTTCGGCCGTGATTTTCCTTGCCAAATCCCTCCGACTGCCCTCGAGTCCGCGGGATGTCGTTCCAAGTCACGAGCAAAAGCCCTGTGCCCGTGATTTGTGGCTCCGAATCCCGATCAAAAGCCTCGAGCTCGTGTCATAACGCTTCAAATCACGGGCAAGAGGCTCTAGAACGTGATTTGTTTTTTCAAATCCCGTCCCAGAGCGCAACTAATGGCCTCCGTGAGGCTTCGACAGCAAGCTGCATCTCAGATCGGCACATCTTGGGTAGACTCCACCCGTGAGCGCTCTCCCCCGACGCATCCAACGCCTCCTCCTGCAACCCGGCCGGCGCGACAAGATCCGCCACAAGGTGCGGCGCTTCGTCGCCCGACGCCGGCCGGCCGTGCGCGCCAATCGCGCCTTGATGGCACGCGAGCTCGCCACGCACTCGGCCCAGCTCGAGAGCCATCCGACCACCCTGATCATCGATCCGGTGACCGCCTGCAACCTGCGCTGCCCCTTCTGCCCCACCGGCGGCGGCTACGCCAAGATGAAGCGCGAGCTGCTGACGCCGGAGCTCTTCGAACGGGTGACCCAGCACCTGCGCACCGAGCTCCTGGAGGAGGTCTTCCTCTACAACTGGGGCGAGCCGTTCCTCAATCCCCACAGCCTCGACTACATCCGCCACTTTGCCCGCCGCGGCATCTACACCGAGATCAGCACCAACTTCTCGATGCAGGACTTCGACGACGACTTCTTCGAGCGCCTCGTCGACTCCGGTCTGAGCGAGCTCAAGGTCTCGGTGGACGGAGCGAGCCAAGAGACCTACGAGAAGTACCGCGTTCGAGGCGATTTCGAGCGCGTCGTGCGCAACATGCAGCGGCTGGCGGAGATCAAGCGGGCGCGCCGCCGAAGCTACCCCCACGTCACCTACCGCATGCTGCTCAACAAGCACAACCAGCACGATGTGGCCGCTGCCGCCGAGATCGCCGAAGCCTGCGGTGCTGACTTCAACCCCGACCCGGGCTTCTGGTGCCCGGATGACGAGCGCGACGAGTGGATGGCGGACACCGTCGCCGCCCAAGCTGATGCCAACGGGAGCGGCAACGGCACTGCGTCCAACTCGCCAGAGCCCGGCACGCCGACGGCAGACGTTCCCCTCACCGCGGCGAACGACAGTGTTCCGGGCAAACCTGCTCCGATCGAGCGTGCCCCGATCGAGACCTACTGCCGCCAGTTGTGGGACACGGTCATCGTCAACGCCAACGGTGACGTCTATCCCTGCTGTCTGATCTTCAAGCCCGAGCACGAAGTCGGCAACCTGGCCGAGCAGGACATCTCGGAGGTGCGTAACGCGCCGAAAATGCTCTACCTGCGGCGCTACGTCACCGATCCCGAGACCGCCGCGCCCGACTTCGACAACCATTGCGAGGGCTGTACCGACCGCCACTGCGTGGTGCAGCAGCCGGCCTTTCGGCAACAGCCGCGGCAGTAGAGGGCGGCGGTGCCGGACGGGATGAACAGGCTGCAACAATTCCTGGTGAGCCGGTTCTGGGACCGGACCCATGCCGCCGGTGAATACACCACGTGGCCGCAGGAAGAGGTCGTCCGCCTACGCCTCAACCAACGCATCACCGGCTCGCCGCACGAGTGGCCGATGGAGTGGTTCGCTCGCTCGGTCGTCACCCAACCTTTTCGTCGCGCCGTCAGTCTGGCCTGCGGCGAGGGTGCCTTGGAGCGCGATCTGATGGCGAAGGGGCTAGCTGAGGCCGTCACGGGCCTCGATATCTCTGAGCGCTCCCTGGAGCTCGCTCGTCAGCGTGCCGCGGAAGCAGGCTACACCAACCTGCACTACGAAGGTGGCGACCTCGATGCCCTTCAGCTCGAAGCCGGCAGTTTCGACGCCGCCTTCGCCCACATGGCGCTGCACCACGTTCGCAACCTCGAAAGCTGCTTCGACCAGCTGCGGAGTGCCCTGAACCCCAACGGCATCTTCTACCTCGAAGAGTACGTCGGCCCCTCACGGCACGAGTGGAAGCGAGAGTTACTGGAGGCCGCCGAAGACGCCTACGCTGACCTGCCGAAGGCCATCCGTGGGCGGCGACGCCTCACGCTTCCGGTCGACTGGCGCGACCCTTCTGAGGCGGTCCGTTCGGCCGAGATCCTGCCGCTGCTGGCCGAACGCTTCGACATTCGAGAGCGCCGCGACTACGGCGGCAACCTCCTGTCTTTGATCTACCCTCACCTGCGCCTCGAGGGTCTCGAGCCGCAGGCACGGGAGGCGACCCTCGAACAGCTCCTGGCGCGCGAGGACGAGCTGCTCACCGAAGGCGTCGCCTCGTTCTACACCGTCGTGGTCGCAGCGCCTCGTTGAACGGCGACCCGCTGGAGGCCCGGGCGTTTCGTCCGCTTTCCCGCAACGATTGACGTTCGCAGCACCGACCGGTACAGTGTTCCTGTACAAGTAGGAGACAACACGGTGCCTATTCGAACAACCTATACCCAGGCCAGAGCCAATCTAGCCAGTCTCTGCGACAGGGTCACCAACGATCGAGAAGTCGTGATCATCGAGCGCCGACAAGCGGAGCCGGTAGCCCTGGTTGATGCCGCCGAGCTCAGTGGCATCATGGAAACCGCTCACCTCATGCGCTCGCCCGAGAATGCCCGGCGCTTGGCTGCGGCCTTGGAGCGTGCCCGGGCTGAGACGATCGAACCCCAGTCAGTCGAAAGCCTGCGAAAAGAGGTCGGTCTCGATTAGCAGGTGGCGGTGACGAGACAAGCAGTCTTCCAACCGGAGTTTCGCGAAGACCTCCGCTATTGGGTCAAGACCCAACGCCGGGTCGCCCTGCGGACGCTCGACCTCGTCGAAGCGGTGTTGCGCGACCCGTTCAAGGGTATCGGTAAGCCGGAACCGCTAAAGTACTTCGGCCCAGGGGTCTGGTCGCGGCGGGTGACGCAGGAACATCGGTTGGTCTATCGCGTCACCGAGGCGCGAATCGACTTCCTGCAAGCGCGCTATCACTACTGACCCGGCTCAGAGCTCGAGATCCCAGGTCTCCTCCACCACCTCGGGGCCCCACAGCGCATGGGTCTCCGTTGCCCCGAGTCGGAAGCCGGCGCGTTCGTAGAGCCGACGGGCCGCGGTGAGGCTCTCGAGGGTCGAGAGCACGATGCGCTCGTAGGAGCGATGGCGGGCGAACTCGATCTGGGTGTCGAGCAGTTGCGAGCCCAGGCCTTGGCCGCGGGCGGTCGGCTCGACCCAGAAGAGGCGCAGGCGGCCGACGCGGTCCGCCTCGCGGGTGAGCATCACCGAGCCGATGGGCTGGCCGCCCTGTTCGGCGATCCACAGGCGCTCGCGGTAGGGATCATGGTCTTCGGCGAAAGATGCGGCGATGGTCACGACCAGAGCCTCGAAGCGCTCGTTGAGCCCCATGTAACGACGGTAGAAGACACCATGGCGATAGACGACCCAACCGAGATCGCCAGGACCGTGATCGCGAATGCGGCAAGGCAGAGCGCTGGCCGACTCGGGCCCGAGGATACTCTCGATGGTAGCCATGGCACCGATCAGGTTCTGCCGCTGCGACGACTGCATCGGCTCCAACATGGCGCCGATCCGGGCATCGGCACGACGGTCGAGATCACGGATCTGGCGCTGACCAGCGGCGGTCGCCTCCAGGTGGTGCCGCCGACCGTCCGCCGGCGAGCGCCGCTTGCGGATCAGGCCCTTGCGGCCGAGATCACCAACAATCCGGCTGAGGTAGCCGGCGTCCATCTCCAAGGCCTTCGCGATATCCACCGCGGCCGCCTGCTCGCGGCTCTCGACCTCTAACAGGACGCGAGCCGCCGCCAGGGAGAGGTCGCTCCCCAGCATGTCGACGATCCCCATCTGCTGGGCGTAAGAGCGATTGAAGCGGCGGACTTGGTCGATCTGCTGTTGGTCTTCCCTTGTGGCCATGGTTGCTCCTTGGCAGACTCCAGACACCTGCCATTGTCAACCAATTGTTTGCTCTTGTCAACTAACAGGCTACAGGCCGAGCGCCGCTGCCCTACAGTGTTCGCGGATGGGATCTAGCTCGAGAGCTCGGCGATCCAGTCTTTGATGCCCTGATCGAGCCGCTGGCGATCGCGATGCCGGCGGATGGCGACATCGACCAGGCGGTCGACCAGCTGTTCGTTGGGTACGCCGGAGATTTCCCACAGGCGAGGGTACATCGAGATCGCGGTGAAGCCCGGCAGGGTGTTGATCTCGTTGATGTAGAGGCTCTCGGCCGACTCGAGCAGGAAGTCGACTCGCGCCATGCCCCAACCGCCGAGAGCGCTGAAGGCCTCGACTGCCACCTCACGCAGACGATCCGCTACCGCCTCCTCCAGGTCCGCCGGGGCGAGGAGTTGGGCACCATCGTCGATGTATTTGTCGGCGTAGTCGTAGAACGCCTTGCCGGGCACGATCTCGCCGATGGCTGAGGCTTCGATTTTGCGGTAGCCGAGGACCGCGCATTCCAGTTCGCGGCCTTCGATGTTGCGCTCGACGACGACCCGATCGTCGAAACGCAGCGCCAGCTCGACACCGGTGCGGAGGCATTCGCGCTGTGGCACCTTGCTGATCCCGACGCTCGATCCGCCGACGCTGGGCTTGACGAAGACCGGGGGCTCAAAGCGGTGGAGGCGCTGCAAGGCGTCCTCCGGTGAAGCCTCGAACTCGCGCCGGCTGATCACCTCGTAGTCCACCACCGGCAGGCCGGCGGCCTCCAGCAGCTGCTTGGCCACCGCCTTGTCCATCGCTGCAGCGCTCGACAAGACGCCGGTCCCGACGTAGGGCAGAGCGATCATCTCGCACAGGCCTTGCAGGGTGCCGTCCTCGCCCCAGGTGCCGTGGATGATAGGGAATAGCACATCCACTTCGGCGTCCAAGAGATGCCGCAGCGTCGGCCGAATCGGCCCGCCAACGGGCGGCAGGTCATCCATCTCGCCGACCAGCGCCCGCTGTGCGATGGCACCGTCGGTCCAGCAGCCATCAGGGGCAATGCCGAGAGGCACGACGCGGTGCCCGGCACCTTCGAGTGCCCGCGCGACGGTACGGGCCGAGCTCACCGAGACCTGATGCTCGACACTGCGACCGCCGAAGAGGAGACCTATGTTTGCCATAGGTGGCAGTGTAGCAAATCCACCGGGCCTCCTTCGCCACAGCTTTCGCCGCTACAGGATGCCGTCCTCCTGGCTCTAGTCCAGAAGAGTCAGCAGCCTGGCGCTCCGGCGCTCGAAGGTCCGCACTCAGGGACTTTGCTATCTGAGCGATTCGGCCAGCAAGGGGGTGTACTCTTCGACCAGGTGGGCGGTGAAGGCGACGTCGCCCTCGTAGCGGGACAGGTGGGTGGTGTCGCTGAACATCTTGGCGGAGAAGCCTTCTAAAACCTGGTAATCGCGAATCGTGACACCTGTTTCTGAGCGGATTCGATCCAGCACGACCTGCATTCTCTCCACCGCTTCCGGCGGATAGTGGATCCATTCGGTGTTCCGCGGCAGCAGGATCACTTCCACGTGATTGGAGAACTGCTGGAAGTTCTGCACCATGCGGATGAAGGACTCCACCAACACCTCTTCGAAATGCAGCTCTTCGATGTCGCAACAGGTGATGCGCCGTAGGCGGTCGTCCTCCAAGAGACGCGCCGTCCGCAATGTTTCGTAGATCTCCGCCAGCATGTCCCGGGTCGCTTGGGATCGCTCCTCCGGAATCGTGCCAGCTCCCTGCCAGCCGTAGTGCCACTCGGCGTCCTCGTAGTCCGGATAGTCCTCGTCGAAGCGGGCATTGAATTGTTCACTCAGCTGACGCCGGCGCGCGGTCAGCTCTTCGTCTTCCGGCAGCGAGCTGCGAGGATCGGCGGGCCGCAAGAAACTGCCAAAGTGGAACGTTGTCATCTCGGCAGAGATGGCATCGCGCACGTACCGAATGTTGGCCATCAGGATGCCGCGCTGCGGATCCTCGCGAGTGATCTGCCAAATCTCCTCCGGACTCGCCAAGAGGGTGAGGAATGAATCGATCACCGGACGAGCACCGTCGAAGCGCCGGGTGGTGACCTGGAACGGAACGAACTCGATCAATGCCAGCTCCAGCCGCCGGTCGCCTGCCACGAAGGCCTCCCGGATGCGCCGTGACAGGTAGTCCTGAAAGTAAGGATTGAGCCCACCGAAACCGAAATTGAAGCTCTTCACCTCGAGTCCTTGCCCACGCAGCTGGCGATCGAACTGACGGGCCGAGAAACCCGCCTCGGTCATGGACGAACCGAACGCCATCACCAGATCGTCGGACTCGGCGACAATGCGTGGTAGCGCCGCGCGGGCTTCTTGGACCCGGGCGAGGAGTGTGTCGCTACCGACGTCGTTCAAATGCGCGAAGACGCGAAATATCGACATGCACAGGCCCATACCCAGGGTGATGAGGAGGAGGATCCTGAGATAGATCTTCCGGCCCGAGGCTTCGGGGGCCGCCGGCGGCGGTGCATCAGAACTGGAAGTAGATGAACTCATTGCTCGGTTTTCCGATGAACAGGCAGAGCGTCTGCAAGAAGATGAGGAAGGACCAGAACATCCAGGGTCGACCTTCTAGCTTGGCGGATCTCTTCAGCACGTAATAATCCATCAGATGCGTAATGATCAGAACCGCCAGAGTCAAGAGCAGAATGGTCGTCGCGACGGGGCCAGCCATGGGTAGATCGCCACCGAAACCGTGTAGGTCTTTCATAATCGTCCACGCCGACCCGAGACTGGTCGCCCGGAAGAGCACCCAGCCCAGCAAGACGAGGTAGAAGGTCAGTCCCCATTTGAAGACGGTGATCACCCGGCCTTGCAGGGCCGGCCCGGGGCGGTGGAAAGCAGCCAAGGCCTCGATCCGGCTGAGGGCATGGCTGGCGGTGATCAGTACGCCGTGAAAAGCCCCCCAGGCCACAAAGGTCCAGGCCGCACCGTGCCACAAGCCACCCAGCAGCATGGTGATCATCACGTTGCGGAAGCGACGATTGGTGCGATTACCGCCCAACGGTATGTAAAGATAATCTCGCAACCAGGTCGACAAAGAAATATGCCAGCGGCGCCAGAAATCGACCGGCGAAACGGCGAAATACGGCACACGGAAATTGAGCGGAATCTTGAACCCCAACAGCAGGGCCAACCCGATCGCCATGTCGGTGTAGCCAGCGAAATCACCGTAGATCTGACCGGCAAAGGCCAGTACACCGGTCCAGGTCTCCATCAAGCTGAGCGACTCCGGCGAATCGAAGAGCTTGCTGGCTGGCGCTGCCAACAGGTCGGCGATCGTCTTCTTGAAGACGCCGGTGGTGACCAGCAGAAGACCGTGTTTTGCGTCGCCCCAGGTCGGTGTCGGCAGGGTGTGCATCTGAGGCAAGATCTGCCGCGCCCGCAAGATAGGCCCAGCGACCAACTGGGGGAAAAACGACAAAGCGGCAACGAACTCTGCCAGACCTTTGCGCGGCTCCATGTCACCACGATAGACATCGATCGTGTAGCTGAGGCTCTGGAAGGTATAGAAAGAAATACCCACCGGCAGCACCCAGGCCAAGGTCGGCGGGTCGACCGCCATGCCAAAAAGAAGCAGGAAATCAGCCACCGAGCGCAGTACGAAATCGGCGTACTTGAACAAACCCAGGATGCCGAGATTGATCGCAACGGACAGGGTGAGCCAGCGCTTGCGGCAACGGGCGTCGGTGGCCGAGCCGATCGCCTGGGCGATGAAGTAATCCGCTACCGCACTCCCGACCAGGAGCGGAATGAAACGGTAGTTCCAGGCGCCATAGAAGATCAGGCTACCGACAAGGATCAGCCAAACTTTCGGCTGGCGGCGGACCAGAACAAGGCCATAGAAGAAAACAAAAACGACAAAGAAGAGAAAGAAGATCGGTGTGTTGAAAATCAAGTCGTCACCCGGTGATTTACCCGACCATCGCGTCGCTCGGCCGGGCCAACTGCCCCGGCGCGGCACCTTCTGGAGGACGCGACGTCGTGCTCCTCTACGGGCGATACGACGGTTTGTTTCGCCGACGGCTTGTTTCGCCGCTCGGCCGGGGGCTTACGCCCTACGCTGTTCGCTCAGGGCCCATCCGTGATCGGTACGATGGCCAGTTGCAAATCTTCGTCAGAATCACCGGCGCGCAGCTCGACGGTGCTCGCCAAGGCTTCGTAGCCCAATTTTCTGGCGACCACCGACCAGGCGCCGGGCACGACCTCGCCGAGGCTGAAGTAGCCGCGCGAGTCGGTGGTCGCCTGGCGCGCCGAGCCGGCATCACGCGGGCCGCCAGGCGGCTGCAGCGTCAGGCTTGCACCAGCGATGGGGCGGCCATCGACACTGTCGACCACCCAGCCGGCGAGCCGGGCGCTCTCGATGTCCAGCCGCACATGCTCGTCGGACGTGAG
>JBCCGX010000074.1:0-16662 GCA_039029035.1 Acidobacteriota bacterium
CGTCCACGTCAATGGTGGCTACGGCGACAAGCTCCTGCCCGAGACGATGGGCGGTGGTGTCGCCTTCTTCGATTTCGACGAGGACGGTGACGAGGACCTCTTGTTCGTCAACTCGTCCTACTGGCCGCATCGCCAGACCGCAGACCCGAGGCCCACGATGGCGCTGTACGCCAACGACGGACAAGGCGGTTTCACTGATGTCACCCGCCAGGCGAGCCTCGACGTCAGCTTCTACGGCATGGGTGCCGCAGTAGCGGACTACGATGCCGACGGCGACCAAGATCTGTTCCTTTCTGCCGTCGGGAAGAACCGTCTCTATCGCAACGAAGGCGGTCGGTTCAGCGAGGTCGCGGCCTCCGCCGGCGTCGCCGGTGCATCTGATGAATGGTCGAGCAGCGCCGGCTTTTTCGATGTCGACAACGACGGCGATCTCGATCTCTTCGTCTGCAACTATGTGCGCTGGTCGAAGGAGATCGACTTCGAGCTCGATTTTCGCCTTACGGGTGTCGGCCGTGCCTTCGGTCCGCCACAGAACTACCAGGGCACCTACCCTTATCTGTACCTCAACAATGGCGACGGGTCTTTCACCGACGTGTCCGAGGCCGCCGGCCTGCACGTCGATAACCCGGCCACTGGGACCGCGATGGCCAAGTCCCTAGCTCTGGGGCCAGTCGACGTCGACGGTGACGGCTTTCTCGACGTGCTGGTGGCCAACGACACGGTGCGCAACTTCTTCTTCCGCAACCTCGGGGACGGGACCTTCGAGGAGGTGGGGGAGGACTTCGGCTTCGCCTACGACCGCAACGGCAACGCGACCGGCGCCATGGGCATCGATTCGGCCTACTACCGCAACGACCACAACCTGGGTTTCATGATCGGCAACTTCGCCAACGAGATGAGCTCGGTCTACATGGCCCAGGACGACCCCGGGTTCTTCGTCGACGAGGCGATCGGTGAGGGGATTGGCGCTCCCAGTCGACTGATGCTCACCTTCGGCCTTTTCCTGGCCGACATGGATCTGGACGGTCGCCTCGACATGCTGCAGGCCAATGGGCACATCGAAGACGAGATCCAGAAGGTCGATCCGAGTCAGTTCTACCACCAGTCGGCGCAGCTCTTCTGGAACGCCGGCGACGAAGGCTTCGTGGCGATCGAGACCGAGGCCACGGGCGACCTCGCTCGAGAGATCGTCGGCCGCGGCGCCGCCTACGCCGACATCGACGGCGACGGCGATCTGGACACCGTCCTCACGCAGATCGCCGGCCCGCCGCTCCTACTCCGCAATGAGCAGGCGACAGCACATCACTGGTTGCGCCTGCGTCTCGAGGGCCGTGCTCCAAACCGTGATGCCATCGGCGCCTGGGTCGAGGTGACTGCCGGCGGCGTCAGCCAACGTCGCCAGGTCATGCCGACCCGCAGCTACCTCTCCCAAGTCGAGCGCACCCTCACCTTTGGCTTGGGGTCTGCGACTGCCGTCGAAGCGGTGCGAGTCACCTGGCCCGACGGCAGCGAGCAGACGATTGAAGGGGTCGAGGTCGACCGCCTGCAGGTGATCGAGCAGGGATGACAGGGCCGGCGTCGCGCGCGCCGGGGCCCCGCTAGATCAGGCTGTTTCCAGGCGCTCGATGCGTTCTTCGAGGTCGTCGTCACGCCGGTTGAGAGTCACGTACATGGCCTTCATCACCGCCTCGAGATGAGCCCGGTCCTCGCGTCGGCCGGCTCGGGCGTCCCGATGATGGCGATCGACTTTCTCATCGAGCGCCGCATACCCCTCGGCGACCGCCTCGACCTTGGAGCGAACATCTTCGATCTTCAGGTGGGCGAGGTGGATGTGCTCCTGGGTTTCGTCGAACCGGCGGTCCATCTGGCTCTGCATCGACTCGAACTTCGTGTCGACGGCCTCGAATTTCGTGTCGACGGCCTCGAATTTCGTGTCGATGGCCTCGAACTTCGTGTCGATGGCCTCGAACTTCGTGTCGACGGCCTCGAAATTTGTGTCGATCTCATCGAACTTGGCGTCAAGGTAGGCTTCGAGCCTTGTGAACTTGGCGTCGATCTCATCGAACTTGGTGTCGAGTCGGGTGAACTTGGCGTCCAGATAGGCGATGAGCTGTCGGTTTCGATCCATGGCGTCTCCTCAGCAGTCATTCAAAATCGTAGCACGTCTACAGCAGACGTTTCGTTCCTTCGAGACGGAAACCCCTTGCGCGATTTGCCATTTGGGGCTGAGAAAATTTGGACAACTTGTCCGTTGTGGTCTCTAGCGCGGTATCGTCCGCAATCGGCCGCGCGCGACCGTTCATCGATCGATCTAAGAGGGGGTAGCTCATGCCACGCAACTCGCGCTGCACCAAAGGAACCGGAGCCTTGGCTCTCGAGTCGAATAGCGCTGTGCTCGAGGACCGGTGCAAATCTCGCCGTTCGAGGCGAAGCTTTGCCGGGCTCTCGTGGATCCTGTGCTGGCTGGTCTTCGCCGGCTCGCCGCTGGCGAGCCAGAGCCTGCCGACCGCTGCGCCGGGCGAGGTCGGTCTGTCCGCCGAGCGCCTCGAGCGCATCGATGCGATCCTGCAAGGGCATGTTGAGCGCGAAGAGCTTGCTGGGGCGGTTGCCCTGATCGCCCGGCGTGGCCGAGTCGCCCACTTCACCACCCATGGGCGCATGGCCGGCGGCGCGGACAATGGGACACCGATGCGGCGCGACGCCCTCTTCGGCATCGCCTCGATGACCAAGCCCGTCACCTCGACCGCGGTGATGATGCTGTATGAAGAGGATCGCCTGGCGCTGACGGACCCGGTGGCGAAGTACATCCCCGAGTTGGCCGGCTTGCAAGTGGCGGTGGTCGAGGCGGGGCAGCAGGGACCCGATGCCGCCTTCACCGAGGTCCCCGCGGCACGCGAGGTCACGATTCTCGATCTGCTGCGCCACACTTCGGGCTTCACCTACGATTTCTTGGATCCTGGGCCGGTCGGCAAGCTCTACCGTGAGGCGTTGCAGCCGGATGCTCTCGCCACGCTGCAGGACTTCGTCGGTAAGCTGGCCGAGCTGCCGCTGACAGCACAGCCCGGCACCGCTTTCCACTACGGCGTCTCCACCGATGTGCTGGGCTACATAGTGGAAGTGATCTCGGAGCAGACCCTGGATCAGTTCTTCGCCGAACGAATTTTTCGACCCCTCGGCATGCACGACACCGCGTTCTATGTGCCGAAGGACAAGGCCGATCGCCTCGTGACCCTCTACGCGGTGGGAGAGGACGGCCGCGTCGCGCCCGGGGTACGACCCTTCTTTCGCCGCTACGATGCGCTCCCGGCGCTCCTTTCCGGCGGTGGCGGCCTGGTGTCGACCGTCGCCGATTACGCGCGCTTTCTGCAAATGCTGCTGGGTGGCGGCAAGCTCGATGGCGTTCGCCTACTGAGTCGCAAGACGGTCGAATTGATGACGACGGATCACTTGGCGGGAACGACCCAACCGCGGGTCGCGCCGGGCTATGGCTTTGGCCTCGGCTTCGCGGTCCGCGTCGATCTGGCGGAAGCAGCGAAGCCAGGATCGGTGGGGGAGTATGCTTGGTCCGGCATCTTCAATACCGTTTTCTTCGTCGATCCGCAGGAAGAGCTGTTCGCCATCCTGATGACTCAGACGATCCCTTTCGGGCATCTGAATTGGTCCGAGCGCTTCAAGGCTCTGGTGTACCATTCGATCGACGATTGACGCCAAGACACGTCTGACCTAGACGCGATGGACCCCGTGGAGCGGTGGTGCTCCTGCGAGGTGCTCGATCAGCAAGGAGCATTCATGGCTGAGTTATCGAACCGAGATTCAGCGAACACCGCGGTCGTCAAGTCGGCCGCGACGGTCGAAGGGCAGGAGGTGGCTGCCGGCGAAGCGACGCAGACCCAGGTCCTCCTGGGTCCCGCCGACGGTGCCCCCAATTTCGCCATGCGGCGCTTCACGATGGGTGAGGGCGGTGGCATGCCGCGACATACCAACACAGTGGAGCACGAGCAGTATGTGCTGCGGGGCAGAGCCAGGGTGACGATCGGTGACGACACCTACGAAGTCGGCGCTGACGATGTGCTCTACATTCCGGCCGGCGAACCGCATGACTACCAGGTCATCGAAGCGCCGTTCGAGTTCCTCTGCATGGTGCCGAACGAGCCGGATCAGCTGACGATTCTCGATGTCACTTGCTGAAGCCGAAAGTTCTCGTGCGGGGGTCTTAGGGGCGGAGAGGTCGAGGACCTCGCCGGGTGAGCGCTGGGGTGTCGTCGGGGGCGGCATGCTCGGCCTGACCCTCGCTCTGCGTCTGGCGCAGCGGGGCCATCGAGTCGAAGTCTTCGAAGCCAGGGATCGCCTGGGCGGCGTGGCCGACGCGTGGCATCTGGGCGACGTGCGTTGGGATCGGCACTACCACGTGATCTGCCTGTCGGACTCGGTGCTCCGCGAGCTACTGGAAGAGCTCGGCCTGGAGCATCGGATCGAGTGGGTCGAGACCCGCACCGGTTTCTATGGTGCGGGACGCCTGGTGTCGATCTCGTCCAACCTCGACATCTTGCGCAACCTGCCGATGAGCCTATGGCACAAGGCGCGGCTAGGAGCCGCGATGACCTACATCTCGCAGATCCGCGACGGTCGCCGGCTGGAGAAGATTCCGGTGACCGATTGGCTGATTCGCCTCTCCGGCCGGCGGGTTTTCGAGCAGCTTTGGCTGCCCTTGCTCAAGGCCAAGCTGGGCGACAACTACCAGGCAGCCTCGGCGGCCTTCATTTGGGCGGTGGCACGTCGCCTGTCCAAGGCCCGTCGGATGGGTCTCGACAAGGAGCGCTTCGGTTACGTGCCGGGGGGCTACGGCCGGGTGCTCGACCAACTCGGCGCTGCACTGGCCGACGCCGGTGTCGATCTGCACCTGGGGACGCCGGTGCAGCGCATCGCGACCGGCCCGGAAGGGATCGAGCTGGTGACGAGCGAAGAGCGCCGATCGTTCGATCAGGTCGCGGTCACCTTACCGGCACCGCTTGCGGCGAGGGTTTGTGAGGGGCTGACGGACGAGGAGAGATCACGCCTCGAAGGCATCACCTACCAGGGCATCGTCTGCGCCTCGCTGCTGTTGCGGAGGCCGCTGGCCGGCTACTACCTGACCTACATCACCGATCCCGAGGTGCCGTTCAGCGCCGTGGTCGAGATGTCGGCGCTGGTCGATGCCGAACGCCAGCTCGGTGGGCACAGCCTGGTCTACCTTCCCAAGTACGTGCGCTCGGACGACCCGTTCCTCGACCTGCCGGACAGCGAGGTCGAAGCGATGTTTCTATCCGCCCTGGATCGGATGTATCCCGAGTTCGACCCTGCCGACGTGCTCTGCTTTCGGGTCTCCCGGGTCCGTCATCTGTTGGCGATCTCCACCCTGGGCTATTCCGACCGCCTGCCGCCGATGACGACATCGGTGCGCGGTGTCCACATCGTCAACTCGGCGCATATCGTCAACGGCACGCTGAATGTCAACGAGACGATGCAGCTGGCTGAGCAGGCCGCGGTGCGCCTGGCGCGCTACCGACCGGAGACCGCGACGATGGATATCGAAGCTGCCCTGGCGGCACCGAAGGTGGGCGAGTGAGGCTCGCCAGCCTGTCCCTCGACCTCGACAATCAGTGGACCTATATGCGTACCCACGGCGATGCCGGTTGGGAGGCGTATCCCTCCTATCTCGATCTCGTGGTGCCGGCGGTGCTCCATTGCCTGGCCGAGCGCGATTTGAAAATCACCTTCTTCATCGTCGGCAAAGATGCTGCACGGCAGGAAAATCGCTCGGCTCTGTCCTCGATTGTCGAGGCCGGACACGAGATCGGTAACCACTCGTTCTGGCACGAGCAGTGGCTGCATCTCTACAGCCCAGACCAGCTGGACCGAGAGCTGGCGCAGGCCGAGGATGCGATCCTGGAGGCCACAGGCGTCCGGCCTGAAGGCTTCCGCGGCCCGGGCTACAGTCTGTCGCGCGCGACCCTCGAAGTTCTGATCCGGCGCGGCTACCGTTACGACGCGTCCACCTTTCCCACCTACCTCGGGCCGTTGGCCAGGGCCTACTACTTTCGCACCGCGCGCCTCAGCGCCGAGGAGAAAGAGGAGCGTCGCAAGCTCTTCGGCACGTTGCGGGATGGCCTGCGACCGGTCACGCCGTATCGCTGGCGGATCGACGGTGGATCGCTCCTCGAGGTACCGGTCACTACGCTGCCGATTTTCAAGATCCCTTTCCACCTGAGCTACCTGCTTTACCTCGGCGTGTACTCCCATCTCGCCGCCAAGATCTACTTCTGGAAGGCCTTGACCCTCTGCCGAATGCTTGGCGTGCAGCCCTCCCTGTTGCTCCACCCGCTCGACTTTCTGGGCGGCGACGATTGCACCGCCCTGGCCTTCTTTCCCGCCATGCGCCTGTCCGGAGAGGTCAAGCGGCGCCGGGCCGAAGAATTTCTCGACATGTACCGTGCTCGCTTCGACGTCGTTCCGATGGGGCAGCACGTCGAGGCCCTGGAGCGCAGCGGTCGCCTGACGGAGCGCCAGACCGACTTCGTGGACGACTGACTCGGCGACCGTCTGGCTGAAAGTTTTTTGACGGATCCGGCCCCGCACCGGGTCTTACTGTGTGTTTGGAGTGTGACGAGAGACCCGTTCACCATGCACATTGCATCTGCTTCGATCCCGATGAGCTCCGAGACACCCGCTGATTCAGTTCGGGCTGACCCGGCTCGAGTCGACCTGACCGAGCTCTACGACCGCCACGGCGCGGCGCTCTACCGGTATCTTCTCGGGCTGCTCGGTCGGCGAGAGGCGGCGGAAGATGCCTTGCAAGAGGTTTTTGCTCGGGTCGGTTCGCGACGCCGGCAGGTCGATGCCTGGGAGGGCTACCTCTGGCGAGCGGCGCGTAACGAGGCTCGACGGCGTCTCTCATGGCGTGTGCGTCGGCGGCAGTTGGAAGCCCCGATGCCCGCGGTCGAGCGCTTCCCCGAGACGGTGAATCGGGATCTCGCGCCGGACCAACTCCTGGCGCTGCACCAGGCCCTCGACCGATTGCCGTTCAAACAGAAGGAGGCGGTGGTGTTGATCGGCCTCGAAGGGTTGACCGCCCGGGAAGCCGGGTCGCGCTCGCAAGTCCCGACGGATACCGCCGCCAGCCGCTACCGCCTCGGTCTGGCGAAGCTGCGGCGAATCTTGGAGAGAGCACGATGAGCATCAAGCCAGATGTCGAGACCTTACTTGCGCGTGCCCATCTGGCGGATCCGCGGCCAGAGTTGCGCTACCGCGTCCTCGAAACCCAGCGCGGTGGCCGTTGGTCTTTGAGGCAATGGATCCCCGAGCTGGCGTTGGCGGCTTCGGTTCTGTTCTGTTTGGCGCTCGTTACCTGGCCTGGACGCGACTTCCCCGATATGTCTCTTGCGACAGTCGAGCATCGTGCATCCATCGAGTTGTACCGCGAAGCCTTCCAAGAAGACCCCGCGATGGCTTCGCATCTCGAGACTTATCTCGGTCTCCTCGAGCGAGCCGCAACAAGTGAGCCGGCGCGGAGCTCCTTGATGGGCTTCAGCCTTCAACCTTGGAGGACCACTCCATGATCAAACTTCCGCGAGTCGGACCTCGGCCTATTCGACGCTCTATCCGCCGGACGATGTTTGCCAGTGTCTTGATCCTCGCCATGCTCCTCTTCGTCGGCCTGGAAGCTTGGACTTTCTTCAGGCTTTCGAACGAGCTCAGTGCCCTGGAATCGCGCGGTGAGAGTGTCAGCCTGGAGACCTTTCTCGTGCCCGAGCAGGAAGGACAAGCCAACGCCAGTGACGCGCTCGACGCGGCCTGTGCTCTGATCCGCCTGTCGCCGGACGGCGCCGCGGGCTTGCCACGGCCGGAAGACCTGCGTCTGGATGACGTGCCGGCCCAACTCGGCCCTGCGCTACACGGCGTCCTGGCAGTCCCCGAATACCGTTTGGCTCTCGACAGCTGGGACATGGCCGGCGGTCTGCAATTCGCGCGCTACCTACAGGCGCCGGCCGACCGGCCGGGATTGTCGGCGCTGCAACAACGCCACGTCCGTGACCGCTTGACGGCGATTCGCTTGGCTCGTCTGCTCCAGCTGCGGGCTTACAGCCGAGTGGTGGAGGGATTGCCCGAGCAAGCCTACGAGGACATCCTGGGCCTTCTTCGCCTCTCTCTGTGGATTCACCAAGAGATGCCGGTCCTGTTTTCTTGGCTCCTTTCGGTCCACGTTGCCGATATCGCGCTCACGGCTTGGGAGCAGCTGGCGACGCGGGCCCCGCCGCCCCCTGACTTGCGCCAGGCGCTCGACAATTCGCTGGCCCGTTTGCAACAGCGGGCGGCGACCGGTGGCCTGCCGGGGGAGCGTGCGTTCATGTTCCAGCTCGTGCGGCGCAGCAGGGAGGTGATCGCCATGCCGGACAACTATCCGGGTGCTTTTCCGGGCCTTCTGGAGCTGTTTGGGCGCTGGGCGCTGCGCGCCCAGGCGGCCGAGAGCCTCCGCGGCTATGGCGCTTTGATCAATTGGAGCCAGAACCCTCCGTATCGTCGGCCGGAGTGGTCGACGGTGTTTCAGCCGAGTTCGGTGTTCGGCATCCCGGCCGACATCATGCTGCCCAATCTGCGCGAAAGTGTTGCCAAGTCCGATCGACTGCGAGCGCGGATCGACCTCGCCCGTCTGGCAGTGGCCCGACGAGCTTTTGAAGAAACCACGGGCGAGAGTCCACGACCCGAGCAATCCCTGGCCCCGAGCTACCTGCCGGAGCTGCCGCTGGATCCATGGAGCGGCGAGCCGTTCGCGCTGCTCGAAGACGAAGCCGGTTGCCGGTTGACCAGCACCGATCCGGGGGAAGGACTAGAACCCTTGACCTGGCGGGTGCCCTGCACAGCCGAAGCCTCTTCGTCGCCGGCGACGTCGGCCAGCCAGAGCTCGGGCGCCGGAGGTTGATCGAGGAACCGAACCATCGCCTCGGTGGCGCCGTAGGCTCCGACCTGGCCCAGGGCGAGGAGATCGCCAGCTTCGAGGGGTGGTAGCTCGACGCGCCCCAGCCGATCCAGAGCCGTGCAAAGGGGGCCGGCACGAGTTGTCGTCAAGAAAGGCGCGGAGCTTTCTCCTGGACCGACGCGGCGGACCGGGAACGGCTGGCCGGTGAGCAGAGGCCGGAGCAGGTGATGGATACCTCCGTCCAAGATGGCGAAGCGCTCGCCACGGCTGGTTTTGGTGCGCACGACCCGGGTCAGGTAGACACTGCAAGGAGCGGCCAGGAAGCGCCCGGGCTCGAGAATCAGCTCGCCGCGAAACCAGGGGTTGCGATCCAGAAGCTCTCCTAAGCCGCGACCGAGGCGAGCGAGGTCTAGGGGGGACTCCTCGGGTGAGTAAGGGACGCCCAAGCCACCGCCGAGATCGATCTGCCGCAGCTCCAAGCCGTGCTCGGACAGGAGGCGGCGGCCTATCGCCAGCATTCGATGATGGTTGGCCAGGAGGCGCTCCGCATCACGCTCGTTGCTGGCGGCGAATCCGTGCAGACCCTCGATTCGAACGCGATCGAGCTGTCGTGCTGTGGCCAGTAGCTCGGGCAGGTCTTCTTCATCCACGCCGAAGGCGGTCGGGCCGCTGCCGCCGAGGATGCTGTGTCCATCCTGTGATTCCTCGACACCGAGCGGCTGCACGCGGAGATTGACCGCCACCGAGCGCAAGCCGAGCTCGCGAGCTGCCGCGTCTGCCCGAACGAGATCTTCGATGCCTTCAGCCTGTAGCCTGACACCGAGGCGGACCGCCGATCGGATCTCGCTATCCCTTTTGCCCGGGCCGGTGAAGAAGATGCGGCTCGAAGGCAAATCCAGATCGAGGACGCGCTGCAACTCGCCAGCCGAGGCGACATCGAAGGAGGCTCCGAGGTCAGCGAAGAGCTGCAAGAGTTGCGGCAGAGGATTGGCCTTGACGGCGTAGGCCAGGCGGACCCGCTGGGGGAGGGCTTGCCGCAATCGAAGATAGCTCTCGTGAGCGACCGTTGGTGAGTAAGCGAAGAGAGGCGTGCGGTTCCGGGCGGCCAGGCGCCGGCAGGTCGGGTCGTCAATAGCCCATAGGGCGTGGGCGGGCGAGCTCATGGTGCGGGCCTCGGCGAAGGACCATACCCGGCCAGGCAGCGAGCGAGGCGTTCGACGCCACGTCGCAGAGTCGAGCACCCGACGCCGAACGAAAGGCGGGCCCACCCATGCCCCGACGCGCCGAACGCGCCCCCGGGAACCAGGGTGACCCGAGCTGTTTCGGCCAACTGGCGAAAGCCGTCTGTCGGGTGATGGCACAGCGCGCTGGGCAGGCGAAACCAATAGTAGAAACCGCCATCCGGCGCTGAGGGCTCGTCGCCGAGGAGCGCCTGCCAGGTTTCGCTCAGCGCCTGCCAACGGCGGCGAAGCGCCTGGCGCGACTCGGGCAGGATTTGGGGGCTCGCATCCAGCAGGGCGCAGGCTGCTGCTTGCGAGGGTCCGGCGGCCGAGGTGACCGCCCAGGCATGCCAGCGCCGGCAGGGGGCCAGGATCGCCGGGTCGCCGATCAGCCATCCCACTCGCAGCCCCGGGGCGCCCCAAGCCTTGCTGAGGGAGCCGACCACGACGCCCTGGTGAGTGACCTGGCGCAGAGAAGGCAGCGGTTGCTCCAGGTAGAGCTCTCGATAGACCTCGTCCGACACGAGGAGCACCCCATGGCGCTCGCAAGCGGCGGCAACCCTCGCTAGCGCCTCGGCGGTGGCGCCACCGCCGGTGGGATTGCTCGGGTGGTTGAGGAAGAGGATGCGGATGGCCGGATCTCGATCGAGGAGCGCTTCGATCGCCGCCGGATCGAGGCGATGGCGTGCGTCGAGGGGGTAGCTGCGAGCCTCGGCACCGGCCATCTCCACCAGGGCACGGTAAGCCGGGAAGCCCGGATCAGGCACCGCGGCCCGATCCCCCGGCTGCAGGTAGGCGAAAGTCAGGGCGAAGAGTCCGCCCTGCGCACCACTGGTGACCAGGATCTCGTCGGGATCGACCCTCTCGTAGCGTGCGATGGCTTGCCGCGTGGCCAGGTCGCCGGCGTGGTTGCCGTAGGGCGCCGAGCGCACCGAGGCCAGAGCGCGTCGCGCCGGCGCCGGTAGCCCGCGGGGCTCAGCGAACCACGTCGGCTCGCCGAGGCCGAGGCGGATGACATCGTCGATGTGCGCGTGCCCGTTGTTGGCGGCGCGGATCGTCGAGAGCGGTGGCAGGCGGCGTGGGGCCGGCAATGCGCCTGGAACCCGTCCGCCGCCTCGATTCGAGGCTTGGCTCATCGCAGGGCTCCCTCGAGGGCAGTGGCGGCGTCGGTGGCCGGATCGCGGTATTTGACGATGATCGGGGCGTAGAGCCCCAGCCCGTGGTCGCTGGCAAAGTCGCCGCGCGCCGGACGGCTGCCCGGCACAACCACCGCCCGCGGTGGCACCTGGCCGCGCCACACTCGATCGTGGACGGTGTCGAAGATTTCGGTCGATGCGGTGAGCAGCACACCCGGAGCCAGCACCGCCTCGCGGCCCACCACAAGCCCTTCGAACACACCGCATTGGCCACCGACGAAGGCGCCGTCTTCGACCACCACGGGTAGGGTTCCCGGCGGCTCGAGGACGCCGCCGATCTGGGCACCGGCGGACAGGTGCACCGCCGAACCGACCTGGGCGCAGCTACCGACCAGGGCGTGGCTGTCGATCATCGTGCCAGCGCCGACCCAGGCGCCGACGTTGACGTAGGCCGGTGGCATCACCACCACGCCCGGCGCGAGGTAGGCGCCGCGGCGCACCGCGCTGCCTCCTGGCACTAGGCGAACGCCATCACTGAGTGCCAGGCGGCGCGGCGGGTAGGCGCCGCGATCGAAAGCCGGTGCCCCCCACCCTTCGACCGGTAGGGTCGGGAAGGCGCGGAAGCCTAGCAAGATCGCCCGTTTGATCCAGCGTTCGGCTTGCCAGCCGTAGCCTTCGCCTGGGGTCGGGCGTGCGGCACGTAGCTCGCCGCGTTCGAGGCCGCACAGCAGTTCCTCGTGGCGTTCGGCCAGCAAGGGGTCGGCGAGCACCTCGTCGTCTCCACGGTCGTAGAACGTCTCCAACGGGGAAGGACCGCCCCCCAGTTCGTCGGCAGCGTAGGGTTGCGCTTCGAGCGTCGTTTCGCGAGTCATTTGCAGAGTCATGGCTGGGTCTCCTCGATGTTGGATTGAGCTTGGGCTTGGGACGGGGCCTCGGGCAATCGGGAGCATCGTGGCGCGACAGCTGTGGATCGGGCTGGCGAGCCGATCGATGCGTGCGGAATGCGGCGACGCGGCGCGTCGGAGATCCGGTCGGCGACGACCGGGGTGTCGGTGATCCATGTGCCAGGGGCTCCGGGGCGAAGGCTGTTGCGGACCCATACCGGCACACCGGCGGCTCGTGCCGGTGCCATCGAGCGCGAATGCAGTACCTTGGCACCGCGCTGTGCCAACGCTTCGGCCTGGTCGTAGGTCAGGTGCCGAAAGGGCCCCAGGCCCGGCTGGTGGCGCGGATCCTGCGGATAGACTCCGTCGACATCGGTCCAGATCTCAATTCGCTCGGCGTCCAGCGCCGCACCGAGCAGGGTGGCGGCGGTGTCGGAGCCGCCTCGGCCGAGCAGACGGTAGCGCTGGTCGTGGCCGCGGGCGAAGAAGCCGGGTACGATCCACAGCTCGGTGCATCCTTGTGGATCAGACCCGGTCGATTGGCGCAGCCGGCCGGCGACCCGTTTGGCGGTCGCCTCGAGATCGGCCCGGGCGTCGGTGAGAGGGCCTTCGGCGACCAGGAGCTCGCCGGGATCGACGAATCGGGGCCGCGCGTGATGTGGCGTTTGCTTGGCAAAGGCTGCCAGGAGGATCTCGGCGGCCAGGTACTCCCCGGTGGCCAAGATGCGGACCTGATCGTCTTGCGTCCATCGGCCACGCCAGCGCACTCGCCCCAGCAGCCGAATGAGCTGATCGAACCGATCCTGAATTGCATTTTCAGCCAGGCTCAGCGGATAGCCCGGCGCGAGCTGGCGGAGGTATTGCAGATGCCGTGTGCGCAACGAAGCAAGATCGAGCGCTACCGACGGGCGTCTTACGACCTGGCGCAAGAGATCGTCGAGCGTGTCCGTCGTGCCGGCGAGGGCGGAGACGACGATCGCCAGGGGGCGATGGCGCGATGGGTCGAAGCAGCGTCGAAGCACCGAGCGGACAGCTGTCGGGCTGGCGATCGAGGTGCCGCCGAGCTTGATCACCTGCCAGCAGTGCTTGCCACCGGCGATCGGTCGATCGAAGAAGCTGACTGTGGCATCGGTGACCTCGCTTCCGCTTGCAAGACAGGATGCGTCGGGGGGCATGGTGGACGTCCTCACAAAGTGGCCGCGGTCGATCCCGGCTCTCGCGAAGGCGCCCCCAGAAACGACAAAACCCGCTTCGGCAAGCGCCGTCGCGGGTTTCGGGTCGATCTGAGCCTGGTTTCAGCTGGCTCTAGTCGGTGTCGCTCCAATCGATGGACAGACCCCTATTGCGCGCACGGCCTGTGGCCTTGCGCTTAGGCTTTCGCGTCTTGCCCGCTTCCAGGCTGAGAGTCTGGAAGGGCAGAGTGAGCCGGTGGGGCGAGTGAGGTCCGTCGCTCATGAGGCGAGATGAAACCGTACTCTGTTGCCCTTGTCAAGAATTTTTTTGCGATGCCTCTCCATCCGAGCGCCAAACGCCGACTCATCGGCGAGCGACGGCCGAGCCCGCCCAGGCCGTCAGAGTGCCGGACTCGAAGCCGTCGCTGAAGATTGCGTCGTCGATGAGGATCTCGCGAACGAAGAGGTCGAGATCACCGTTCTCGGTCGTCGGATAGGCGACCCAGGTCCGGTCGCCGGCGGTCGCCAAACCCAGATAGTCGCCGAGAAACTGCGGCAAGGTCACCGGCCAGGCGATCACAGCGGTACCGAAGGGTTCGCTGGTCAAGCGGGTCTCCGTCCAGGTGGTTCCAGCGTCGTCACTGACGCTGTGGTAGACGTCGATACGCCCGTCTTCGACATCGTCGTCCTGGATCGTGTGGCGGGTGTCGAAGAAGACGAGATGGACACGACCGCGGTCGTCGACCTCGATCCAGGGGTGGAATTGATCCCCCGGCGGGTCGGTATCGCCGTTGGCGATCGCGGGAGGGCTCCACGTGAGTCCGCGGTCGGTCGATCGCGTCAGGTAGAGATCAACGTTGGCCTGGCCGGCGAGGATCTCGGTGGTGTCGAAGTAGACGCAGTAGAGCGTGCCGTCGACCGGCGACGACGCGAGGTAGGGCAGCGGCGCGACGCGGAACTGACCGGGGAAACGCGAGCCGTCTTGAGGATCCCAGGTGTCCAGCCGAATCGCCACCTCGACCGGCGGCTCGAGGCTCGCACCGCCGTCGAGGCTACGCTGCAGCAGGATGCGCTCGGCGAAGTCGGAATAGGTCACGTAGACCTCGCCATCCGGTCCCATGGTCGGGTGGTGGGCGAAGCCGAAGTCCTGCCATTCGACGATGGGACCCCAGGTCTGCCCGAGGTCGGCTGATGTTTGCAGGCCGGAGATATGAGCCATGTGCAGCAGGGTGATCTGGGGCTGGCCCGGTGCCGGGCCCACGGCGAGTTGGGCGCGATCCAGGGTACCGGTGGAAACGATGTCGGGTGGGGTGAAGGCCGTCGCCCCTGCCGGCCGGCGCGAAAGAAAGAGCTCGTCACCGAAGAATTGTGTGCCGCCGACCCAGAGGGTTCCGGTGTGGGGATCGAAAGCCGTCATCGGATCGCCTTCGAAATCTTCGGGCAAGGCGCCGGGAGGACGTAGGACGTCGTCAGTCCAGGTTTGGCCGCCATCTTCACTCGTCGCCCAGCCAAGCCGCCATTCGCCGTCGACTCCGGCTTCGCGAAGGTCGTTCCAGGCGGCGACCAGAACGCCGTCAGTCGAGGCGGCGAGGCTGACCTCGGCGGCCTGGGCCGTACCACCGCCGGTATCGATCCGTACCGCCGGGCTGACCGTAACGGGCACACGCCGAAGCGGCCCCGAGACTTTCTGCATCGCGTGGTGCGGAAGGGCTGGAGGGTAGGTGTCGGCGGCTTGCCAGTGGAGCGCTGCTGCCGTTGGATTACCGAGTAGATGGTGCAGCGCGGCGAGTCGCCGGTGGACCTGGCGGCTCGGCGGCGATTGCAGCGCGGTGACGGATTGCCATGCCTTCAGAGCATCGCCGTGCTTGCCGCTCTGATCCAGGCTCTGAGCCCTGGCGCGCCATGCCGGCAGGCTGCGCGGCGCGAGGTCGATCGCCGTTTGCGCCGCCGCCGCGGCGATGTCGAGGAGACCTACGCGACGCAGGGCCTGGCTCAACGCGATCATTGCGCGAGGACTTGCTGGGTTGGCTTGGACCCCATACAGGGCCACGTCGAGAGCCTCACGTCGCCGGTTCTGACGCTGTAAGGATTGCACCTCACTCGCTGAATCAGTCGCGTTAAGTGGACGAAAAGCCGAACTTTCGGCCGTAGCAGCGACCCGCACCCGTCCGTTCTCGACCCTTAGGCCAGTCAGCGCGTCGCGCAAGCCGGCCGAGCCCGGTCCGGTCTTGGCGGTGAGAGGCTCCAAGGAATCCTGGCTCTGCGGCGCCCGGCGAGGGGCCGGGTGGCAGGCGGTCAAGATGAGAGCAAAGCCGAGCGTGACGCGGCCAAGCGTGACGAGGCAAATCGATCTGAAAGGCATCGCAAAGCTCCAGAGAGTCGGTTGATTGTGGATTGAGTATGTCATGAAAGCAAAATATTGTGTGCGCGGCAAAGCGAGAAGAGAGTTGATCACCGGGGCAAGGTCTCGAAAACACAAGGAGCCGCGGCCTTGCGGCCGCGGCTCCCTCGGGGGCGAGTGGATGTCGGGGTTAGCGATCGAAGAAGGCGCGGATGGCGCTGCGGCGCAAGCGCTGGCTCTGCGGTCGGGTCAAGACCTCGGCTTCGACGAGATCTTCGAGGGCACGAGCCACGCAGGCGGAGTACTGCCTAGCGCTGCTCCAGTCGGCGTTGTAGCTGCACGGAATCTCGGGCAGGAGGATACGCTCCGAGGCGCGGACGCCGTAGAGACGATTGCGCACTCCGCCGGGCCAGATGATCTCGACGCGACCGATCCGCGACGTGCCAAGGCCGAACTCGGCCGCCAGGCTGTGCTGCGAGCCGAGGCTCGAACCGCCCATGACCGGCGTCATGACAGTCGAACCATCGATGACGCCCTGACCTGCGACCTTGCGTTGTGGCGTGAAGGTGATCACGGCGCCGATCCCGTCGCGGTTCACCGTGCCGTCCGGCGTCGTTCCGACGCTACCGCGGGCGGTGACTTCTACCCACCGGTGGCTGTTACCGCCGTTGAGCTCGACGCTCAGGCTGCCGGGGAGCAGGTCGACACCGCTCCACACCAGGCCTTCGGCAGTAGTGGCGAAGGACGGCACGAATCGGGCCACCGGATTGAGCACGTCGGCATGGCGAACAGTTTGGGGATCCCATGCGGTCGGGTTGGGGAGCAGTGGCAGGGCCTGGGGCATGTCGACATTCGACACGCTGACGACGTCGACGAAGCCATTGCGGTCGAGATCACCCAGGGCGACACCCTGCACCGTGCGGCGCTGATGATCGGTGGGGAAGGCATCGACCCGC